>CAKARD010000051.1 GCA_916720425.1 uncultured Kingella sp.
TTTGCTAATGAAAAACAGCCCTTTACCCATTTTAGATGGGATTAAACCCAGCTATTTGGTTTTGCCTCATGATGTGACTTTTACCCAACAATCGTTGTTAACCTTTTTGTGCCAACGTTTCCCATTTATTGGCTCTAGCACATGGCGCGCGCGACTTAATAGTGGCATGGTCGTTAATCAACAGGGTCAAATACTTAATGAATACAGCCCCTTTATAGCAGGACAAACCATTTATTATTATCGAGAAATTAGCCGTGAAAATGAACCGCGAATTCCGTTTGATGAACACATTTTACACATTGATGAGCATTTAATTGTAGTAGATAAACCGCATTTTTTGCCTGTCACACCCAGTGGTCGTTTTTTGCGTGAAACCCTGTTAACTCGTTTACGTTTGCATCCTAATTTACAAGATTTAAATGTAGCAAACATTACCCCCATTCATCGCTTGGATAAGGATACGGCTGGAGTGATGCTGTTTTCACACAATCTGGCTACTCGTGCGCTTTATCAAACGTTATTTCAGAATAAAACCATCTCTAAAATCTATCACGCTATTGCGCCTTCACGCACGGATTTAACCTATCCTCTATCCATTCAATCACGTATGGAACGCGGTGATCCTTTCTTTTTAACACGTGAAGTGGCAGGTCAACCCAATGCGCATACCATTATTCAGCTATTAGAGAATCGTGGCGACTATAGCTTGTATGAGTTACATCCAATTACTGGCAAAAAACACCAGCTACGGGTTCATATGCAACATTTGAATATGCCCATACTAAACGACCCGCTCTATCCTACTGTACTTGATCTTGCGAATACGGATTATCATCACCCTTTAAAATTACTGGCATATTGTATCGCCTTTACCGATCCCATTACTAAGCGAGAACGCATCTTTTATAGCACACAGCATTTATAGCAGAACCAACAAAAATGCGTTACTATTGCAATTTTTTTCACTTAATCATTTTGTTATGACGCACCCATTTCGCCGTTCTCGATTTTTTCGTCAACAACTGCCCAAAGCGCACATTTCTGAATTGGGTAATATTCGTTCATTGCATTTAGATACGGATACCATACAAAGTTCTATGAACATTCATCATACCCATGAACTGGTTTTATCATATAGTCGTGCCATGATGGCTTGGCTATTATTTGTGGATAATTTGCCTAATAATATTGTACAAATTGGTTTAGGCGGTGGCGCATTTAGCCGTTGGTTAGCGCATTATTTACCCCAAACACAACAAATTGCAGTGGAAATTAATCCACAAGTCATTAATATTGCACGTACATCTTTTTGTTTACCTACTGAAAATGAACGGTTTCAAATTGTTGAAGCAGATGGTGCTGAATACATCAGCATCCGTCAAAACAACACCGATTTGATTATGGTTGACGGTTTTGATGGCATACAAATTGCCGATGAGTTAGTCAGCGATTCCTTTTTTGCTCACTGTGTCCAAGCTTTGCGCCCAAAAGGTATTTTTATCACCAATTGGTGGAGCGGTGATAAACGCTATCCTTTGTTTATTCAACGGCTAAAAAATGCCTTTGCACAACGTGTAATAGAATGTCCTGCCACCACACATGGCAATGTGGCAGTTATGGCTTTTGCCCATATGCCCGAATTAAATCTAGAAAAACTTAAAAAACGTGCCGATAAATTATCCAATTATTATGAACTGGATTTTTTTCGCCTATTAGCCAACATCAAAGCAAGCAATCCGCATAATGATAAACGTTTGATCTTATCCTAAATAATGAATCGTCTATTCTTACTACTACTTACTGCTTTATTTTTGTGTGCATGCCAATCCCTGCCCTCTTTGCATGATCGTACCATTAGCCAATACATTCCCACCAAACACGCGCCACGATTGGAACAAGCCTTCCATTTGCCACAATCTAAATACACCTCACAAAAAAATAAAAAGCCCATTACCAACGCGGCCGTTTATATCTTGGATAATGCACATGATGCCTTTGCAGCACGTGCGCAACTGATAGACAATGCGGATGTTTCTATCGATGCACAATATTATATTTGGCGTGATGATGTCTCTGGTAACATCTTAATGCAAAAATTATTACATGCCGCTCAAAGAGGTGTAAGGGTTCGACTGCTATTAGACGATAACAACACACGGGGCATGGATGATGTTATTGCTGTACTAAACGATCACCCTAATATTGAAATTCGTTTATTCAATCCTTTTGTGTATCGAACCTGGCGAGCATGGGGTTATTTATATGATTTTCCACGTTTAAACCGTCGCATGCACAATAAATCGCTAACAGCCGATAATCGCATTAGCATTATTGGGGGACGCAATATCGCAGATGCATATTTTGACATGAATAGTGATACAACATTTGCCGATATGGATGTATTGGTAAGTGGCGATATTGTTACGCAAATTTCACAAGACTTTGACAGATATTGGCAAAGTGATTCCGCTTATCCCGCCGAACGCATTATTACTGACCCAAATTGGAAAAAGGGTACAGTGCAGCTCAATCGCCATCACCCCAATAACCTAAAATACCAAAACTATATGCACGATTTAAACGATTCTGCTATTAGCAAAGAACTGATATTAAATCAAGTGTCCTTTATCCATACACAAGCCCAACTGATCAGCGATGATCCCAACAAAGCATTAAATAGAAAAATTAAAATAGATATGCCCGCAGAAATTCAAGCAGCATTGGGCGAACCCAAACAAGAACTTTATTTGGTTAGTCCCTATTTTGTTCCCACTAAAGCAGGCATTAATATGTTGCGACATTTAACAGAAAATGGTATCAAAACCACCATATTGACTAATTCACTACATGCCACCGATGTCGCTGCGGTGCATTCAGGTTATGCCCGTTATCGCAAAGATTTACTCCAAGCTGGTGTGCAGCTGTATGAGTTTAAAGCCAGCAATAAACCTTATCGCCAAAGAGACAAAGGTTTAACAGGCAGTTCTGTCAATAGTTTGCATGCCAAAACCTTTGTGGTAGATAAACAACGTGTATTTGTGGGTTCGTTTAATTTGGATCCTCGTTCAGCACGGCTCAATACTGAAATGGGATTAGTCATTTATCACGCAGGCTTGGCCAGTGATATAGAGCAGCAATTACAAGAAGACATCAAAAACCACGCGTATCATCTTAGCCTTAATCATAAAAATCAATTACAATGGCAAGAAGCCCAATCTGCCAGCGAACCCTATACACATGAACCCCAAACCAGCATATGGAAACGAATATGGACAAAGTTTCTATCTTGGTTACCGATTGAGCGATTGCTTTGATTTCATTATTAATTAAAAATAACCTTTATGCGTGCTTCAGAAATCAACCTACTTAAATTTATCAAAAAATCATCTCAATTTGTGATTCCGATTTATCAGCGTAATTATTCATGGACAAATGAACAATGCGCCCAACTTTGGAACGACATTTTACGTGCAGGGCAAGATAAAAACACTCAAACCCATTTTATTGGCTCTGTGGTATATGTAGAACGCGCACTCTCTACTGTAAGCAATCAAGAAGCACTTTTGGTTATTGATGGACAACAACGTTTAACCACTTGTACACTTTTGATTTCTGCTCTTGCCACCTATTTTGAGCGCTACGCCATCTCTGAACTATTGCAAACCTTTTCTACCCGAAAACTACGCAATTATTATTTAACCAATCCCGAAGAAGGTGGCGAGCGTTATTACAAATTGATTTTGTCCGAAAACGATAACGAAACGTTACGCGCCATCATCAATCAAACACCCATATCCGAAAACACCAGCATACGCATTGCAGAAAATTATGCTTTATTCCAAAAATGGATTGAAGAATACACCAATCAAAATCCACAAAGATTGGCGCAAATTTGTCAAGGTTTAGAAAAATTAACTATTGTAGAAATTGCCTTAGACCGTAATCAAGACAATCCACAACTGATTTTTGAAAGTATGAATTCCACAGGCTTAGCACTAAGCCAAGCGGACTTAATTCGCAATTATATCTTGATGGGATTAGAACCTCATTTGCAAAATAGGTTATATCAAAATTATTGGCGCAAAATAGAACAAAATTTTGGACAAGAAGCTTATGCCAAATATTTTGATGGTTTTATGCGCCATTATCTTACTGCCAAAACAGGAGAAATCCCCAATATTCAGCAAGTTTATCACAGCTTTAAACTATTTTCGCAGCAACATTTTGCCCACGATGTACACCGTTTAATTGCTGATATGGCACAATTTGCCCGCTATTATTGCGCCTGTGCATTGGACAAAGAAACCGAACCCAAACTCAAACGTGCATTTGCTGATTTACGTGAATTAAAAGTAGACGTTGCTTATCCTTTATTATTAAATGCTTATCATCACTATCATCAAAAGCATATTCATCTAGATGAAATGGTACAAGTCGTTCGATTAATTGAGAGTTATGTTTTCCGTCGTGCCGTATGTGATATTCCCACTAATTCATTAAATAAAACCTTTGCCAATCTTGCAGAATTAAACGATAACACACATTATCTGACCACTTTACAATACCAATTATTATCGCTGCCTTCTTATCGCCGCTTCCCACGAGACGATGAATTTTTGTCTGCCATTCAAACGCGCGATGTATACAACTTTGGACGTCGCATTTATTTATTGCGCCACTTAGAAAACCATAATCGCAAAGAAAACGTAGACGTAAACGAATATACCATTGAACACATCATGCCGCAAAATCCGCATCTTTGTGCATCATGGCAAGAAGAATTAGGAGAAAATTGGCAGCACATACAACAAACCTATCTACATACTTTGGGTAATCTCACACTGACTGCTTACAATAGCGAATACAGCGATCATGATTTTACCTATAAACGCGAAAAAATCAAAAACAATCAGGGTGAACTGATTGGTTTAAAATACAGTCCATTACGTTTAAATTTAGATTTTGCTCATGCCACCCAATGGAACGAGGCTACCATCAAACAACGCGCCCAACGATTAGCAAATATTGCACGGGATATTTGGTCTTTACCCACCATGCCTAAATTGGTTGCTTCTATAAGCACCATGGACAAAACGGTTTATCATTGGGAAGATAATGACTATTTACAACCTAAATCAGCAATATATGGGCTATTCTTGTATTTGCGCCAACAAATTTTAGCTCTCGATCCCTGTGTCAATGAAATATCTAACAAGCATTATGTTTCCTATAAAGCAGAAACCAATTTTGTGGATATTACCCCACAAATGCAATGCTTACGTTTGTGTTTGAATATGTCCTTTGCTGATATATACGATCCACGTGGATTATGCCGTGATGTCAGCAATATCGCGCATTGGGGCAATGGTGAAGTGGACGTTCGCTTGGCAAAATCAGATGACGTGCCTTATGTAATGGGCTTAATTCGTCAAGCTTTTGATGCACAAATAGAAAAATATCAATAAACAAAAATTGCATCACTATTGAAATTATGCCTGCTTTATTTCACTATAATGCTTTTATCAATATAGATAGTGATTTTTATGCACATACGAATGTTCATTAAACAAATAGTGGCAATATGGCGTAAACCATATCAACGCTATCAATATCAACGATCAATTCATGCTATACGTTTGGCAAGTGCAGTGGTGTTGGGAACTTGGGTGGCACACGCTTTTTCTTTAAAGCATGGAGAATGGATTCCCATCATTTTAGGCACCATGCCCTATCAAGGCGCAATTATGGCAAAAACTTGGGAACGCATTTTGGGGACACTATTGGGCTTGAGTATTGGCTGGTTATTATTAATGCTCAATACACTGGTTTGGCATTATAGCGTGTGGTTTTTTATATCGGTGGCCATAATCAGCGCGTTTTGTGGTTGGTTATCATTAAATAAAAAGGGTTACATTGCCATGTTAGCAGGATTAACCATGTGTATGCTTTTGGGACACACAGGAGCAAATTGGCAGGAAGACACCTTTATGCGTGGTTGGAATGTGATTATTGGGGCATTAATTGCCTTAATGTTGTCGCAACTGGTGCCGATAAAATCTCTGTTAGTATGGCGATTTACCACTGCAGATAATTTAAACGCCTGTGCCAAACAAATTGGGGCGATGACAACCCCGCGTGCTGTTGATGAACCAACATGGCTATTATTACAAGAAGAACAACGCAAAATCAATGCACGTTTAGTTAAAGCACGTAGCATGGTTAGTGCCGCACCCAGTGAAAGTCAAATCGCCCCCGATATGATAGAAAATATGCAACAAGCACAACGTGCGATTGTCAGTAGCGTTAATCTCATGTTGGTTACCATTCCAAAATTGCCAAAACCACGAATTACCTTAGCAGATGAACAATTATTGACTCGCCATTTTCACAGTTTACAACGTGATTTGCGTTTAACCGCACGATTGCTTAAAGGTGAATGGCGACAACATCTGGTGCTTAATTTTGAAGAAGAAGAAGCCATTAATACATTGGTAGAAAAATTACCGTTTGAATGGCAAGGTTTAATTTGGACAAGCTTAACCATTCGAGCAGAATTATTTAGTTTACTCACCATTTTGCACTATCAACGTGAACACTGGTTACTCAAAAGTGAGCAAGAAAGATTACGTCATGCGCCTTAATTTTTTAGTGACTTTACGTGGTGAGTGGTTATTGGTAATGGTAACATTGCTGGCTGCTTTGGGTTGGTGGGTATCCAAAATGGCATTGGCAGATTTTGCCCCCGCTACGTTTTTGGCAATACGTTTTATGGGATCGGGTTTGTTATTTTTACCCTATGCATGGCGTGATATCACACAATTATCATTGCACCAGTGGTACAAAGCATTATTAGTTGGTTTAGCATTTTCAGCCAATATCTTTTTGTGGATACAAGCAGTGGCACACAGTACATTTTTTGGAGAAGGCGCATTTTTATTGAGCCTATCTATGCTCATTGCACCTTTATTATCATGGTTTCTGTTTAATCATCGCCCTGCTCCCATTTTATGGCTGTGTTTGTTGATCGCAGCGGTAGGATTATATTTTTTAAATTCAGGCAAATCATTGTGGCATATGTCATTAGGTAGTGTATTATTTGCCGCCTCTTCTTTGTCAGGTTCCCTATTTTTTGTATTAAATAATCAACTATCACGCCATTTGCCCACTTTAGCATTAACCACCATACAAGTTAGCACAGCAGGGCTGGTATGTGTGATATATGCCTTTATTTTTGAATCATGGCACACACCCACACTATCAGGTTATATTTGGCTATTACTGTCTATCATTTTAATGACCAACGCTCGTTATCTTATTCAAACTCATGCACAGACTAAGTGTCCCATTGGCAATGCTGCCATGATTATGGTATTAGAACCCGTATGGACGGTATTATTAAGTTTACTTTTACTAGGCGAAACTTTTACATGGCAAAAAGCCATAGGTGGAGGATTAATTATCTTTGCTATTATGCTATATCGTTTACCACATAAAAAGATAACAACATGAATCAACAAAAACCGCTATTAGGATTGACACTGGCTTTAATTGCAAGTTTAGCTTGGGGCAGCTTACCCTTGGCAGTAGCGCAAGTATTACATTATATCAATGCGCCCACTTTAGTATGGAGTCGCTTTGCTGTCGCAACATTGTAATTTTTTAATCTTGTTAATACAAAATAAATTACCCCGTTTAAAAAGCCTCACGCCACGCCAATATTTATATATTGTCATGGGATTTTTGGCCTTAACCTTTAATTTTGTATTATTTACTCAAGCTTTACATTATATTTCTCCCACCACTGTGCAAGTATTATGGCAACTGGCTCCTTTTGGCATGATACTAAGCGGAGTATGGATTTTTGGTGAACGCTTTGATTTATATCAAAAAATCGGCATGTGTTTATTAATTATGGGTTTAATCGGATTTTTTAACGAACAATTTGGTGAAATTTTACAGTTTGGAAACAAAACACTAGGCATATTATTAGGTGCATTGGCTGCGCTGATTTGGGTAATCTATGGTACTGTACAAAAATTATTACTACATGTATGCTCATCAGCACAAATTTTGTTACTGATTTATGGTGGTTGCACGCTCTTGCTTTTGCCCATGATTAATCTAAATCAGCTAATTCAACTACAAGGTTTTGAATTAATTTGCTTTATTTATTGTTGCATCAACACTTTAATTGGTTATGGGGCATACGGTGAAGCACTTAAACACTGGCAAGCTGCCAAAGTGAGTATCATCACGACCATGTTACCTGTCTTTACCATATTGTTCACATGGCTAGGGCATACGATTGCACCCCATACCTTTGCTGCTTTAGATATGAATATCACCAGTTATATTGGCGCATTTATAGTTATCTCAGGGGCCATTTTAGCCGTAGCAGGAGAAACATTATTGAAAAATCAAGTTTGAATTGTTTAATCATGGGTGCAATTCTCTTTTAACAATGATGCCTTTTCGAACAGTAGGCATGATTTCTTTATTGGATAATATTTTAAATATGAGTACAAAACAACATTCTCTACTACCACTTTCTCTCATTATTATCGGTGGGTTATGGCTACTTAATTGGTTGGATATGCTGCCAAAAGGAGAGAATATTATCTCTATAATATTGTTTATTTTAGGTTCAAGTATTTTAATTATAGGAAAAATTAACAAAAAAACTGTTGTTATGGCACCCATGCTTATATATTTATCAGTAGCAATTTACGCTAATTACCATTATGCAATTGATCCCACCCCACTATTAGCAGTAGGCATGATCATAGCGGGTTGTCTTATGCTACTGGCGCAAAGCAACCTTATTCCCCCAAAATCCTCACGCTCATTTCCTCACCCACCACAAAATTAAGGAAAGCTTATTATGCCATTACTCAAAATAGGTATCGTAGGTGCAACAGGCTATACAGGTGTAGAATTATTACGCTTGTTAGCAACCCACCCAAAAGCAGAAGTCATCACCATTACCAGCCGTAGTGAACAAGGGGTACACATTGCCGATTATTTCCCCAGTTTACGTGGTGTGTATGATTTACGCTTTCAGTCTCCAGAAGATGCGCCACTCAATCAATGTGATGTAGTGTTTTTTGCTACGCCACATGGGGTAGCCATGCGAGAAGCACCTATATTATTAGCACAAGGTGTGCGTATAATTGATTTGTCTGCCGATTTTCGCTTACGCGATATTGTCACATGGGAAAAATGGTATAA
>CAKARD010000052.1 GCA_916720425.1 uncultured Kingella sp.
TTCCATTACTTGCTTATGAAATCCCTTCCAAAATTGTTCCATCACGGGAATCCAATTGCGTTTACCATTCGCGATATCATCTAATTGGTTTTCTAATTTTGCAGTGAAATCATAATCTACGTATTGCTCAAAGTGTTCCGTTAAAAATTTATTGACAATTTCACCCGTATCAGTTGGTTCAAAACGACGTTGTAACACGGTAACATATTCACGATCTTTTAAGGTTTTAATGATGCTAGCATAAGTGGACGGGCGACCAATCCCAAATTCTTCCAACACTTTCACCAATGTTGCCTCATTAAAACGAGGAGGAGGTTGAGTGAAATGTTGCTCACCATACAAATTATCCACAGGCAAAATATCACCTACTGTCATTTCGGGTAATTTTTTGTTATCGTCATCAACATGACTATCCTCATCTTCTCCTTCTTGATACACACTTAAAAATCCTGCAAAAGTAAGAACTTGCCCAGTAGCACGAAATATACCTTCGCCCATTTGCATATCTACTGTGGTTGCATCAAATTTTGCTTCAATCATTTGAGAAGCCACAGTGCGTTGCCAAATCATTTGATACAACTTAAACTGATCGGGTGATAAAAATGGTTTTACGCTTTCAGGTGTGCGATAAACCGACGTAGGACGCACAGCTTCATGTGCTTCTTGAGCATTTTTAGATTTAGTTTTATAGATTTTGGCAGAACCAGGTAAAAAGTCAGATCCCATTTTATTCTCAATAAAATGGCGGATTTCAACTATGGCATCTTGTGATAAGGTGACACTATCAGTACGCATATAAGTAATCAACCCCATTGCACCTTGCCCCACATCAATACCCTCAAATAACTGTTGTGCAGTACGCATAGTACGATCGGTGGTAAAACCTAATTTACGCACCGCATCTTGTTGCATGGTGGATGTAGTATAAGGTGCAGCAGGTTTACGCGTAGCCTTTTTCTTAACAACCTCTATAATCTGTAATGGCCGATCACGTAATGCATCTAAAATAGCTTGCTGACTTTCTTGATTTGGCAAAGCAAATTGTTCTAATTTATTCCCTTGCCACTGCACCAATTTAGCAGAAAATTTAGTGCGGCCTTTATGGCTCTCTAAATGAATGGACCAGTATTCTTGTGTTTCAAAAGCACGAATTTCTGCTTCTCGCTCACAAATCAAACGCAATGCAGGACTTTGAACACGGCCTGCCGACAAACCATAACGAATTTTTTTCCACAACAAAGGAGACAGATTAAAACCCACCAAAAAATCCAATGCACGACGTGCTTGCTGCGCATCAACCAAATGCATATCTAATTGGCGCGGTTGCTCTATGGCATTTTGTATGCCTTTAGGGGTGACTTCATGAAAAACGACACGTACGATTTTATCATCAATATTTTTCATGCCACGTTTGGATTTTAAAATTTCAGCAATGTGCCATGAAATGGCTTCGCCTTCGCGATCTGGGTCTGTGGCCAGATAAATACGTTCAGCATCACGTGCAGCAGAGACAATGGCATCAACATGCTTGGCATTTTTGCTAATTATTTGATATTTCATCGCGAAATGATCATATGGATTAACTGCTCCATCTTTAGGAACCAAATCACGTACATGACCAAATGATGCCAACACTTCAAAGTCTGAGCCTAAATATTTTTGTACCGATTTAATTTTGTTGGGAGACTCTACAATCAATAAATTTTTATGTTTCATAAATAGTATAAATGAGTTATCAGGGTTAATTTCAATACCTTTTTTATATTGTTATGGTTTAATTAACTTTTTGGCAAGTGGAAAATGCAAAATCTGATAATATGAAAATGTATTACCCCTTATTTTAATACCCCCTAAATATTCAATTTACTCAAACCAGGCAAATTATTAAACCCTTCTTGCCGAACAATCTCACAAAAATCATGAATATATGCCAAATGTGCATCACCTTCACGCACAGCAGCATACAATTCACTACGCAAAGGTGTATCCATAATTTTGCGTTCTACAATATATTGTTTTTCTACATAAGGCATTACCGCCCAATAAGGCAATGCTGCAATCCCTCGCTTACTGGCAACCAGTTGTACAATCGCAATAGTTAATTCACTGTGGCGACGTGGGGGATTAATACCTCGTGGTAGCAACACTTTGCGTAACAAATCTAACATATCATCAGGAACAGGGTAAGTGATTAAAGTCTCTTGAGCAAAATCTTCTGCCTGCCAGATTTCCTTTTGCGCCAAAGGATGATCGGGGGCACAAATACCTACCATTTCATAAGCAAACAAAGGTTCATAAACAATTCCCGCTTGTGACGTTGCCTCTGAAACAATTGCTAAATCTGCCCGATGTGTGAGCAACAAACTCACAGGATCGGCTTGAAACCCCGATACAATATCCAGTTCCACTTGCGTCCACAGCGGACGAAAACTGCCCATAGCAGGCATCAACCAATCAAAACAGGTGTGACACTCTACAGCAATACGTAACTGTCCTGCCTGACCACGAATAATTTGCCTTAATTCACGTTCAGCCATAGCCACACGTGGTAACAACTCTCGCCCTAGTTTAAGTAAACGCTCACCCGCCAAAGTAAAACGCACAGGTGTGGTTTTGCGCTCAAACAATGGCGTATCAAAATAATTTTCCAACACACGAATTTGATGTGACAGTGCAGATTGGGTTAAAAAAACCTTATCTGCGGCCTGTGAAACACTACCCATTTCTTCTAAAGCCAATAAAGTACGCAAATGGCGTAATTCAATAATACTATCCATAATCCAATCCCATTATCCGACGCTGTAATATTAAATTTTTTCATGTAAAAAATAAAGCAACATACCGACATATCAGCCAGTTTTAAATTACTAAAAAGATTTCTATTCTCCAAAATAAAAAAATAGCGTATAATTATAGATTTTGTGTTTATGTGCCAAGGGCATAAATGCATACGTTCACATTACCCCGCACACCTTGGCGGTGCAATGAAAGTCAATCCAACATGGAAAACTTTGCTCAATTATTGGAAGAATATTCAGCAACCCAAGAAATGACTCATGGTGAAGTCATCACCGCTGAAGTGGTAGACATCACCGACAAATTTGTCATTGTTAATGCAGGCTTAAAATCAGAATCACTGATTGATATTGCCGAATTCAAAAACCCACTCGGTGAATTAGAAGTTAAAGTGGGTGATTTTGTTACTGTTACTATTGAATTTGTAGAAAATGGTTTTGGTGAAACCAAATTGTCTCGTGAAAAAGCCAAACGTGCTGCCGATTGGATCACTTTGGAAGAAGCCATGGAAGAAGGCGAAATCTTGTCAGGTGTCATCAATGGCAAGGTAAAAGGTGGTTTAACTGTTATGGTAAACAGCATTCGCGCATTCTTGCCTGGCTCTTTGGTAGACGTGCGTCCCATCAAAGATACTTCACAATTTGAAGGCAAAGAAATTGAATTTAAAGTCATCAAATTAGATCGTAAACGCAATAACGTTGTGGTATCACGTCGTGCAGTATTAGAAGCCACTTTGGGTGAAGAACGTAAAGCCCTATTGGATAACCTAGAAGAAGGCACTATCGTTAAAGGTTTAGTGAAAAATATTACTGATTACGGTGCATTTGTTGACTTAGGTGGCATTGATGGCTTATTGCATATTACCGACTTAGCATGGCGTCGTGTTAAACACCCAAGCGAAGTATTGGAAGTGGGACAAGAAGTAGAAGCTAAAGTATTGCGCTTTGATCAAGACAAACAACGTGTCTCTTTGGGCTTAAAACAACTAGACGAAGATCCATGGGATGGTTTGGCTCGTCGCTATCCAGCCGGCACACGCTTGTTCGGTCAAGTTTCTAACTTAACTGATTACGGCGCATTTGTAGAAATTGAACAAGGCATTGAAGGCTTGGTTCATGTTTCTGAAATGGACTGGACAAACAAAAACGTTCATCCAAGCAAAGTCGTTCAATTAGGCGATGAAGTAGAAGTGATGATTTTGGATGTTGACGAAGACAAACGCCGTATTTCTTTAGGTATGAAACAATGTCAAGCCAATCCTTGGCAAGATTTTGAAGCCAATTATAACAAAGGCGATAAAATTACAGGTGCAGTAAAATCTATCACTGATTTTGGTGTATTTGTAGGCTTACCTGGCAATATTGATGGTTTGGTTCACTTGTCCGACTTGTCTTGGAGTGAAGTGGGTGAAGAAGCCGTTCGTAAATACAAAAAAGGCGAAGAAGTACAAGCTGTAGTATTAGCTATCGATGTTGAAAAAGAACGCATTAGCTTGGGTATCAAACAATTAGAAGGCGATCCATTTAATAACTTCTTATCTGTAAACGATAAAGGAGCATTGGTAAAAGGCACAGTAAAAGCAGTTGAAGCCAAAGGTGCAACTGTATTACTGGCAGATGAAGTGGAAGCTTACTTACCCGCTTCTGAATTTTCATCAGATCGCGTTGAAGATTTGACAACCAAATTAAATGAAGGCGATGAAATTGAAGCCGTAATCTTATCCGTAGATCGCAAAAATCGCAGCATTAAATTGTCTATCAAAGCAAAAGATGCTAAAGAAAGCCAAGAAACCTTAAAAGCAGTAAACAGCAATGCCGCCACAGCAAATGCTGGTACAACAAGCCTAGGTGATTTGTTAAAAGCAGCTTCTTTGAAAAACAATTAATTGGATGTTTGTATGACCAAATCGGAGTTAATGACGCGATTGGCAGAAGTGTTTGCAAAACAAAATGCTGAATCTCGTTTACAAGCTAAAGACGTTGAATACAGCGTAAAAATCTTAGTGGATACCATGACACGCTCGTTAGCAAAAGGACAACGTATTGAAATTCGAGGCTTTGGTAGCTTTGATTTAAACGAACGCCCTAAACGTATTGGTCGCAACCCTAAAACAGGAGAACGTGTAGAAGTGCCTAAAAAGCATGTGCCACACTTTAAACCTGGTAAAGAATTGCGCGAACGTGTAGATATTCAAGAATAAGCTGTTTTGAGTATATAAACCGTATTTTCTAAAACGAAAATACGGTTTTCTTTATTCAATGAAAGAACTTGTAATTTATTTTATACACAAAAGCATTTGTTTATATTAAAAATTTAATTTTACTTTAATGAAAAGATTATTACTATCAATATAAATATAATATTTTAATTATAAATCAATAAGTTATCTTATTCATAAAATATCAACTATATTATGCTTTTTCCTTGACAGTTTACCTTGTATTACATAAAGTAACATTTTATGTTTTGCTTTAATCAAAAAGTAACACACATTTAAGCATTGGGCTTTGCCTATAAGAAAAACCTTACACGGAGAGACTTCATGAGTATCTTTCTTTCTATTTTTCCAATTTTATTGCTTATCATATTAATGGTAGGCTTGAAGATGAGTGGCGATAAAAGCGCGTTGCTTGCTGTATTATCTGCTGTTTTAATTGCGATTTTTGCTGTGCCTAACATGGCTGGGTTTATCCCACCTGAAGGCTACGGTGCAAATTATGTATTGTGGGCTTTTGTTGAAGGGGTGCTCAAAGCGGTCTTTCCTATCTTAATTATTATTTTAATGGCCTTGTTTAGCTATAATGTATTATTAGAAAGCAAACAAATAGATATTATAAAACAACAGTTTACCAACATTTCTAGTGACAAACGCATTCAAGTTTTATTGATTGTATGGGGTTTTGGTGGTTTGTTAGAAGGCATGGCAGGCTTTGGTACGGCAGTGGCGATTCCTGCAGCAATTTTAATTGGCTTGGGCTTTTCTCCACGTTTTTCAGCTTTAGTCTCTTTAATTGGTAACAGTGTAGCAACAGGATTTGGTGCAGTGGGTGTACCTGTGATTACTTTGGCAAAAGAAGTATTTGGTTCTGATGTCACCGCACAACAAGTTCATGCTCTGGCAGGTAATGTGGTTTTGCAATTAGCAGCATTGATGTTTCTTGTGCCTTTTGTCATTTTAATGCTGACTGATAACAGTAAAAAATTTATCATTCCTAATATTATTTTATCGGCTATAGTAGGTGGCTTGTCTTTGGTTGTACAATTTGTCTCAGCCTATTTTATCGGTGCAGAAACCCCTGCGATTTTAGGTAGCATTGCCTGTATCGTATTCATCGTTTTATATGCCAAATTCACTGAAACCAGAGACGAAAGCAAACCTAAACTCACTGGATCACAAATGGCAAAAGCATGGGCAGTGTATGGCTTTATCTTGTTCTTTATTATTATGGCTAGCCCTTTATCTGGTCCCATTAGTGCGTTTTTAAAATCTACTTTAGTCAGCAAAATTCATTTACCTATTTACGCAGAAGGCAAAACCTTTAACTTTGGTTGGTTGTCTAATGCAGGTTTGATGTTATTTAGTACAAGGTGTTTCAGTTGGAAAACTGTTTAATATTTTGGGCAAAACGCTGCTTAAAATGAAAGCATCTGGTATCACGATTATAAGCTTGGTAGCCATGAGCGCAATTATGAGCCACAGCAGTATGATTGCAGTGATTGCTAATGGTTTGGTTGATGCAACAGGCAGTTTTTATCCTTTATTTGCACCGCTGGTAGGGGCTATTGGTACATTTGCAACAGGTAGTGATACTTCATCCAATATTTTATTTGGTAAATTGCAAGCTACAGTTGCTGATCAAATGGGCATGCACAAAGGTTGGCTGGCAGCAGCTAATACTGCTGGTGCTACAGGTGGCAAAATCATTTCACCCCAAAGTATTGCGATTGCTGCAGCCGCTTGCGAACAACAAGGCCAAGAAGGTGCATTCTTACGCTCAGCCATGCCTTACGCTGTAGCTTATGTGGTCATTGCAGGGATTACCGTTTATTGTTTTGTAACAATGGCTTTATAATAATCACTAAAACTAAAAATCTCCTACGCGAAAAACGTAGGAGATTTTTTATTCATAGCCATTTGGGTTTTGACTTTGCCAACGCCAAGCGTCCTTCATCATATCCTCTAAACTGTGTTGTGCACGCCAACCCAATTCGTTTTTAGCCCGATAGGGATCAGCATAACATGTAGCAATATCACCAGCACGGCGAGGCTTGATTGCATAAGGTATTTTTTGTCCCGATGCCTGTTCAAATGCATGAACGATATCCAAAACCGAATAACCCACACCAGTACCTAAATTATAAATATGCACCCCAGCTTGTTTTGCTTTAACGTTTAGAGCCTTTAAATGCCCATCGGCTAAATCTACCACATGGATATAATCACGCACGCCCGTTCCATCAGGTGTATCATAATCATCACCAAAAACAGACAACTGCGCCAACTTACCTGCAGCCACTTGACAAACATAAGGCAAAAGATTATTAGGAATACCATTAGGTTGTTCACCTATTTTGCCACTATGATGCGCACCAATAGGATTAAAATAACGTAATAAAATCACACTCCACTGTGGATTGGCATGTTGCACATCTTGCAAAATACGTTCAACCATATGTTTAGATGTACCATAGGGATTGGTTGTAGCACCAGTGGGCATCGCCTCAGTAATCGGAACGCAACTAGGGTTGCCGTATACCGTAGCAGATGAACTAAACACAATACTCAATACACCCGCTTTTTGCATTTCTTCTATCAAAATCAAACTACCTGATACATTATTGTCATAATAATGCAAAGGTTTTTGCACACTTTCACCCACTGCTTTGAGTGCTGCAAAATGAATCACGCTATCTACACGATGTTGTGCAAAAATCTGTTTCAATAAAACACGATCGCGGATATCACCTTGATAAAAAATAGGCATTTTTCCTGTAATTTCTGCAATACGTTGTAAAACTTGTTGTGATGCGTTAGATAAATTATCCAAAATAATGGCTTGATGTCCTGCCTCTAGCAATGCCACCACAGTATGTGAGCCAATAAAACCCGCGCCACCTGTTACCAAAATATTCATTATTTTGCCTTCTGATAGGGTTAGTGATAAAGTTTAACTTATTTTTTCATATATCCATACACTATGCAACCCAGTTTAACCATTGTATCCGTTACGGGTGATGACTCCTACGTTGAAGGTTCTTTATATGCCATTATGATAAGCTATCATGCTTTACAAGAGCGTGTTGCAGATTTACGTTGCTTATTGGTCAGCCCTTCTCGCCCAAAAAATTTACCTGATTATATTCAACATGTTGCGGTAAAGCCATTCAGTTATTTAGAATACAATCTGTTTATGTTATATTTATTAGCAGATTTAATTGACACTGATTTTGTATTAACCGTACAAAACGATGGCTTTATCATCAATGCGAAAAATTGGAGTGATGATTTTTTTCAATATGATTATATTGGCGCACCTGTGCATTGTGTTGTTACAACACATTCCAATCATATAGAAACCAAACCTTTGCAAAGTATCCCACTAAAACCACTAGATAATCACCAATGGATACCACAAAATGGTGGGTTTTCTTGGCGTAGTCGCAGGATACTGCAAGCACCAAGGTATTACAATTTATTTCTAGAAATTCCTGCGCCGCATCCCCTAAACCAAGCGGATCATATCAAAAAAATTCAATGGAGAACCGTAGCTCTTCATCACGAAGATGTATTTTTAAGTGTACAGTATCGTTCTTTACTAGAAAAACAAGGCATACGTTTTGCCCCTATAGATGTAGCATACCGTTTTAGTAATGAGGGGGCATTATTCTTTCCTGCTGGCATTAAGCCTGATGAGATTTTTGGGCTACATTACTGCTCTATGTTTGTGCTAACAGGCATGAATGAGCTCACATTGCATCGTGCTATATCCAATACCAGTATACAAGAAATAGTACAATATCCCATGAATCAACAATTAAATGATTAGGAAAGATCAAATTAAATCCTAATTTTATTAATTG
>CAKARD010000053.1 GCA_916720425.1 uncultured Kingella sp.
TCGCGACCTCAACCTTGGCAAGGTTGCGCTCTACCAACTGAGCTATTCCCGCGTTGTAAGGAAGTTGTGCATTATGGATAAAAACTAATTTTATGTCAAGCGTTTTATCAAAAAAATTATTGTAACTCACGCCAGGCCATTTTTAAATAATAAAACATTGACCATATCGTTAAAATAGAAGCAATAAACATCAATAAGTTACCCAACAAATCAAAATCAATACCATACATTTTGGGCGGCTGAAGTAGTAATAAAAAAATGGCAACCATTTGAACAGCAGTTTTAAGTTTACCAATATATGCAACCGCCACGCTACCACGTTTACCCATTTGCGCCATCCATTCGCGCAATGCTGATATGGTGATTTCACGCCCAATAATAATCATGGCATAAAGTGCTAGCGTTCTATCCAACTTTACCAGCAAAATAAACGCTACCGCAACCATTAATTTATCAGCAACAGGATCTAAAAACGCACCAAAATCTGATGTTTGTTTTAAATATCTTGCCAAAAAACCATCTAACCAATCGGTAATACCCGCAATAGCAAAAATCAACGCAGCTAAAATATTGACGGTAGTTTGACTAAACCATGTTTGAGGTAAATAAAACAACACGGTAAACAAGGGAATAAGCGCAATACGCATCCACGTTAATGCAATGGGAATATTCCACATCATGACTTAATCCTGCTTGAAATTTAATATTTGAATTAAACGGTTTAATGCTTGCGCTTCTAATTTTGTCCCCTGTGCCATTTTTTTGGCTTCAGGCGATTCATTGGTCATTTTTAAATATCGTTTTTTTTCGTCACTTTCTGCTAAAATTGAATCTAGCGCATCTGCAGATAAAGTGCGACTTTCAACAATCATATCGCGTACTTTTGCGACTTCGCTATCGCTAAATGTTTGGGCTTTTAATTGTGCGGTTTGTTCACGAAATAGTTTCATGTCATCTTGCGCCATTTTACGTATTGTTTCAGCATCATCACTGTTATTAGCTTTGGGACGATTTTGATTATCTATCGCAAATTGTTGTAATTGTTTCTGCAAATTTTTAGCTTGATCAATGCGTTCTTTGGGCTGCTCTGTAGGAGTAAGGATTATAGAGTCTGCATCACTGGAACGAATGGTGTCGCTCGCTAGATTGGTGTTTTGTTCAACATTATTAGAAGCAGATGCAACACTTACAGGCGCACTGCTGGAAGAAATAGGGTTTTGTGGTTGACAAGCAATAAGTGTACTTAAAAGTAATGATAAGGTGATTTTAGAGTGCATGAATCAGGATCTCGTTAAATGGTGCATGTTCGGATTAAAATTAAACCAAAAAATATCATACGTAAATTTGTTTTAGTTTGGCTCGCTTCTATCCTAGAATAATAATAGGCTATTTTATTGATAGAGTTTAGCATATTCAGGTCACTTCTAAACACCATAATGGGCTGCAAATGTTTTGCGGTTGCATATTTACAATTTGCTTACTTAAAATTAGTGCATAAACTGCTGCACCATGTCGCCATAAATGGCTACGGGCATATGTTTCCCATTGATGATACAGTGGCTGTTGCATACGTGCAACGGGTGGCCAACAATAAAGAAATTGTTTATTTTCCACTTGCCAACCAACAGATTGAGCAATATTTATTACTTGTGACAATGGAATGGCATTTTTAATATTGGGTATATTAGTATTCTGCCATAATCGCCACAATGAATAAGGATTAAAGGCAGTAAGAATCAGATAACCATTAGCTTGGCTAATTCGATACATTTCTATAAAAAAATCCACAAGACTGGGCGCATAATCCACGCAATGCGCTGCAATAATACTGTCAAATTGATGATTGCGCCAAGGCGTTTGATCATCTTTTGCACAAATGTCTGCAGCCAAGTAGATAGATTGTCGCACCACAAAACGGCAAGCGGGATAATCCATGAATTTTACACCCAGTTGTAACACATTTTCTGGATTTTTTTGATGGAGTGCCATTTGAAAAAACAAGGCTTCTTGTGTCCACAATTGAACAGCAAGTGGATGATGTTTAAACCAATAAAATAAAGCAGTTTCAAGTAACATGGCTGTTTCCTTTTGCATAAATTTTTGATTAGTTTTAGCCAGTTAGCCATTTAACTTGCATTGACATCAGGTAGATTAAGATTTAGGATTATACATTATAAATACAAATAATCTCTTAATATAGCAAGATTTCAAAGACATATGAAAGTAATTAAATCTATTGTAATTGCCCTAAGTAGCATACTTCTCTTACCTACTTTAGCTTGGGGTAAGGACAATCAGGACATCCAAATTGGTATGGCATTTATGCGCCTACAAACTTCTTTATTTTCTAATGGCACAAGCGATGCCTTACGTGGTGGTAGTGTATGGATAAATCTACGCCGTGATTTTCGTATGGATGAAGTCAATTCTGCATTGGTTCGTGCTCATGAAAGTAAATTTGCACAAAACCGCGCCTATTTTAATCGTACAATAGAACGTAGTCAGCCTTATCTTTATCATATTGCTAATGAAGTAAAAAAACGTGGTATGCCTGCCGAAATTGCGCTATTACCCTTTATTGAAAGTGCATTTGTCACCAATGCCAAATCACATGTGGGTGCTTCGGGTTTGTGGCAATTTATGCCTGCTACGGGGCGACATTACGGCCTTGAACAAACCCCTTTATATGATGGTCGACATGATATTTTTGCCGCTACCGATGCGGCTTTAAATTATTTACAATATTTATACGGTTTATTTGGTGATTGGTCATTGGCTTTAGCAGCGTATAACTGGGGTGAAGGCAATGTCAGTCGCGCAATTAATCGTGCTATATCTGTGGGTTTACCTCCTACTTATGAAAATTTACGCATGCCTAATGAAACGCGTAATTATGTACCCAAACTTTTGGCGGTACGTAATTTGGTGAATAACCCTCAAGCCTTTGGTTTGAGCTTGCCTGAAATTAAATCCGAGCCTTATTTTAAAGCAGTCAGTGTTACCACACCTTTAGATATTATGGCAGCAGCACATTTGGCAAATATTTCTGAAAGTGAATTATTACGCCTAAATCCTGCTTTTAAAACACCTGTTTTTATTCCCAAAGACAATCGGCGTATGTTATTGCTTCCTGTACACGCAGTAAAAACATTTGAAACCAATTATCGTGAATCTGATCCTAAGACATTATTATCATGGGATATTTTTACCCCTAATACGCGCACGGCTTTGTCTGATATTGCACAAAAAACAGGCAGTAGCGTTAATGAATTAAAACGTTTAAATGGTATTTCTGGGACACACGTCAACGCTGGGCGTAGTATTTTAGTTAATAAAAATAGCGCAGGAAACATAACGCACTTTATTGATTTTACCAAGGCAGACTTTGACCCAGTACCTGATACTTATATTGAACAAGCATCTATACTGGGTGCAGGCGGACTGGTTGCACCACCACCTGTTGTGCCACCCACTTTTGTGGCAACGATACCACAAAATTCACATTCAACCACCACTAATACCGTCCCTACACCAGCTATAGACACAGTACAAACAAGCACAAACACTACCCCTACAACATCTGTATCTATCTCACAAGAAAACTTCACATCTGATACAACAATCGTTAATCATGCATCGAATGTTGCCACAGAAAACGATTCTGTTACACCAGAAGTACGCCAGCGTGCCCAAGAAGCCATTCGTTCTAGTTTGGCGCAAAGCGAAGCAGAAGAAACGCAAGCACGCATCATCGCTGAAAAGCGCACCGCAGAAGCAGTACAAAAAAAACAGCAGTTAGCTGAAGAAAACAACCGAAAACAACAGCTTGCAAAAGCCGAAGAAACAAAGAAAAAACAACAACTAGCACAAGCTGAAGCGGCAAAGAAAAAACAACAATTAGCACAAGCTGAAAAAGCTAAAATGGATGCGCTGGCAAAAATGCAAACGGGTAAACATAAAGTTGCTCAGGGTGAAACCTTATATAGCATTGCTAAACGTTATAACATGAGCGTAGAAGACTTAGCCATGGGTAATAACATTAAAGGCAATGCCATTCAACAAGGACAAATTTTGCGCGTGACGGAAAATAATAAAACTAAAACAGAAACAGTTAAAACCGCCGCTCAAAAAGATAAGAAAAAATCTGCTATTCCGACATCTTATACAGTTAAAAAAGGCGATACTTTGGAAGGCATTGCTGAACGTTATCATCTAAGAGTAACAGATTTAAAAAGGTTAAACAAAGGAAATAGCAATATTAAAGTTGGGCAAACTTTAAAGTTGAATTAAATGAAGTGATGCCTGTGTGGTATTTCAGTTATATACCACATTCTCCAATATTAAATATCTTAATTTTATTTACAAAGGATAAACCATGTCATCGGCTTATTTAACATGGGCAAATGAAGCCATGCATACGGAAGCTGAAGCCATTTGCGTTGTAGCAGGACAACTGGGTGAAGATTTTGTACATGCTATAGACGTTATTTTACGTTGTTCAGGACGTACCATTGTTATGGGAATAGGCAAATCTGGGCATATTGGACGCAAGATTTCTGCTACATTTGCCTCTACAGGTACGCCTTCATTTTTTGTTCACCCTGCAGAAGCGGCGCATGGTGATTTGGGCATGATTGTAGATGGTGATGTGGTTTTGGCATTATCCAATTCTGGGGAAAGCGATGAAATTTTAGACCTTATCCCTGCACTCAAACGTAAACACATCACACTCATTTGCATTACCTCCAATCCAAAATCCAATATGGCACAACACGCGGATATTCATATATTGGCGCGTATTACACATGAAGCTTGTCCACTGGGGCTTGCACCCACTTCCAGTACGACTGCAGTTTTGGCCTTAGGCGATGCTATGGCGGTGGCTTTACTCAAAGCACGCTCATTTACTTCCAAAGATTTTGCATTAAGCCACCCCGCAGGCAGTTTGGGACGACGATTATTGATTACTGTGGGCGATTTAATGCATACGGGTAAACAATTACCCGCTGTACTTGAACACACCTTACTCAAAATTGCTGTGGTTATCATGAGCGAAAAAGCCTTGGGTATGATTGCGGTTATAGATAAGCAAGGTAAACTATGCGGTATTCTCACTGATGGTGATTTACGCCGTTTATTTGAAACCCATGATAATTTTGCCAATCTCACTGTCAATGATGTTATGAAACCCCATGCTACCACGATTTCTCCCGATAAATTAGCCAGTGAAGCAATTAAATTAATGCAAGAAAAACGCATTAGTGGTTTATTAGTCTGCAATGAACAAAAACAACTCATTGGCGCATTAAATATGCACGATTTATTAAGAGCCCGCTTGGTTTGATCCCATCATCTTGATTAGAAAGAATACTACTATTATGCTTTCCCAACACAACATTACCATTAATAATCAAGCCCCATTTACACTATTTGGGGGCATTAATGTACTAGAAGACTTAGATAGCACTCTGCGTGCCGCTGAACATTATGTAAGTGTTACCAGCAAGCTTGGCATTCCTTTTGTATTCAAAGCATCTTTTGATAAAGCAAACCGTTCCTCCATTCATTCGTATCGTGGCGTGGGTTTAGATGAAGGTTTACGCATTTTTAGTGCAGTAAAACGTGAGTTTTCTTGCCCAGTCATGACTGATGTTCATGAACCCTACCAATGCAATCTTGTGGCTGAGGTGTGTGATGTCTTACAATTGCCCGCATTTTTAGCACGTCAAACCGATTTAGTATGGGCAATGGCAAAAACAGGGCGCGTGATTAATGTAAAAAAACCGCAATTCTTAAGCCCTACCCAAATGAAAAATATTGTAGAAAAATTCCACGAAGCGGGTAACAATAAAGTGATTCTGTGTGAACGCGGTAGCCAATTTGGTTATGATAATTTGGTTGTGGATATGCTTGGCTTTGGCATCATGAAAAAAACCTGCCACAATTTACCCATTATTTTTGATGTTACTCACTCTTTGCAACAGCGTGAATCAGGTTCTGCCGCATCAGGAGGGCGTCGTACGCAAGTCTTGGATTTGGCACTAGCTGGCATGGCAACAGGGTTGGCTGGCCTATTTCTAGAAAGCCATGAAAATCCTGATAAAGCACGTTGCGATGGCGCAAGTGCTTTGCCATTAGCATTATTAGAAGACTTCCTAATTCGTGTTAAAGCTGTTGATGATACAGTAAAATCTTTTACACCTTTGAATATTGCTTAATTAAACATGCAACCCAAACAATTGTATATTGGCATCATGTCGGGAACGAGCATGGATGGTGCAGACGCGGTCTTAATTGAAATGCAAGATACACAATGGTGTCGTGCAATTGCACACAGCTTTTTGCCCTATCCCGATACACTCAAAGCGCAATTATTAGATTTGCAAAATATTGGCAATAATGAGTTACACCACAGCCAAATACTTGCTATTGAATTAAGCGAAATCTATGCCAAAGTCGTAGAAAATTTACTAAACCAATGCCAATTAAATGCCCAACACATCACAGCGTTGGGTTGTCATGGGCAAACTGTGCGCCATGCACCCCAATATGGATACAGTATACAACTGGTCAATTTACCCTTATTAGCCGAACGCACAGGTATTCTCACCATAGGTGATTTTCGTAGCCGTGATTTGGCTGCAGGGGGACAAGGTGCACCTTTGGTTCCTGCTTTTCATCATGCGCTATTTTCATCACCTGATGAAGTACGCGTTTTGCTTAATATTGGCGGGATTGCTAATATTAGTGTATTAGATAACGAACCCTTTGGCTTTGACACAGGTGCAGGAAATATGTTATTAGACGCTTGGGTGCAACATATCTGGCAACAACCTTACGACCAAAACGGCAAAAAAGCTGCCCGCGGAAAAGTATTACCTCAATTATTACAACAACTCAAAGCACATGAATATTTTAAACTGCCCTACCCGAAATCTACGGGACGTGAGTTGTTTTCACTAGATTGGCTATATGGCCATCTTCATGGAACAGAAGATCCATTTGATGTCTTGCGCACCTTAGTACAATTTTCTGCCGACACAATTGCTGACAGTATTTTTTCTGCCGCACCCAACACAAACAACGTATACATTTGTGGCGGAGGCATACACAACGATACACTGATGCATTGTTTACAAGAACGATTTGTAACACATCAAATTGATTACCACAGCACGGATGACTTACAACTCAACCCGCAATGGGTAGAAGCCGCAGCCTTTGCGTGGCTGGCTGCCTGTTGGATCTTACGCATTCCATCTAATCCCCACCATGCTACAGGCGCAAATCGGCCATTAATACTCGGCGCAGGTTATTTTGCCTAATTCACTATTTTATAAGGAACCACCATGTTATTGCCCCCATGCCCGCAATGCCAATCCGAATACACCTATCAAGATGGCACACAATACATCTGTCCTGAATGTACTCACGAATGGATCGAAAACGATAGCTACACCGAAGAAACTGTTGAAGTTAAAGACGCTAATGGCGCAGTATTACAAGATGGAGATACCATTGTTTTAATTAAAGATCTGAAAGTAAAAGGCAGTTCTATGGTCATTAAGCAAGGGACTAAAATCAAAGGGATACGTCTGCAAGAAGGCGATCACAATATCGGTTGCAAAATTGACGGTAGCATGATGAATCTTAAATCCGAATTTGTTAAAAAAGCCTAGTTTTTACCATGAACGCGCGTTGCGCCGCGCACCACGCTGTGCCACACACATTTTAGACCGTTTGCATCAAGCGTAGCGCAGCCAAACTATGCCAATCTGACAAATATTTCACCAAGCCCAAAAACACCCCATCTTCCTGATAAGCACGATAAGGTGTATGGGCATTAAGTTCCGTTGTCCAAGCCACTTTTTGCCCTAAACGCAATTTATGACTTTGTATTGCATCTAAATCCACACGCGCAAAATGTTGTACCAACACATCACAAGGCAACAACAATGCATCACGTTCTAGATTTGAGCATTGCATCAATTGTTCTAATGTTGCGCTCTGCTCAATTGTGAAGCCAGCACTAGACGTGCGGCGTAATGCAGTTAAATACGCAAATGTATGCATAGATTGAGCAATATCTTCGCTTAATGTACGGATATATGTCCCTTTACTACACACAACATTTATCGTAGCATAAGGCGGATGAAACGCCACCACATCAATTTGTTTGATGATTACATCACGCGCAGGTCGTTCAATCACGATTCCTTTGCGGGCGTATTCATACAATGGTTTGCCATTGTGTTTGAGTGCAGAAAACATGGGGGGGACTTGTGAAATTTCTCCCACAAACCTCTGACATGCTTGCGTAAATTGATTTTGATCTATCGCCACATGATTATGTGCAATAACTTCACCTTCTGCATCGCCTGTAGTGGTTGCTTCACCCAATTTTAGCGTTGCAGTATAAGCCTTATCGGCATCTAATAAATATTGAGCAAACTTGGTTGCTTCACCCATACAAATCGGCAATAAACCACTTGCCAAGGGATCCAATACACCTGTATGTCCTGCTTTTTGGGCAAAAAACAAATGTCGTACTTGTTGCAATGCCCCATTACTAGTCATACCTATGGGTTTATCTAACAACAAAACACCATTGACCACACGTTTAACAGGTTTATTCATGATGAAACTTTCTAATTTATCGTTCTATATATCACAATCCAGCAATATTTCTCGCTATCCATAATGCTATAATAAAGCTTATTTTCTTTTTGGGGTGATATTTCATGGCAATTATTCAATCTTTACTGGACACAGATTTATACAAATTCACCATGTTACAAGTCATTTTGC
>CAKARD010000054.1 GCA_916720425.1 uncultured Kingella sp.
ACTTCGTCATAATTAGATGCAAACATCACAGCAGTTTTAACACCTTTAATATCATCTAATTTGGCAATAGGCGCATGATCTTTTCGTGCTACAATCATTTTACCACTCCAACTGTATGGTGTTGCTTTATCAAACATAGCTTGGCGTTCAGGTGAAGTTAGCGCAACTTGATTGGCAACAATATCAAAACGCCCACTACTTAAACCTGCCATCATTGCATCCCAAGGTGTTTCTTTAAACTCAACTTTAACCCCTAATTTATCAGCAACGGCACGGGTTACTTCCACATCATAACCTGTCAGATTACCATTAGCATCATGATAGGTAAAGGGTGCATAAGTTCCCATTGTTCCCACCACAATAGTCTCTTTATTATTGAGCTTTTCCAGTAAACCTATTGTACGAACTGGTGTATTAGATTGATTGGCTGGTTGTGTATTATTAGCTTGAGGTTCAGCTTCTCCGCAAGCCACTAATGCTAAAACCATAGCTGTCTTAATAAAACGCTTCATATTTGCTCCTAAAAGGAGCGTATTATAAATTTGTCTTTGAGCAAACAGCAAAGACTATTTTGTGTTATTGTTTAGATTTACATACATGATATGATTTTAATATGTACATCACGCATTCACGCACATTGACTATTTCAGTTTTTATGGTTGCTAGTTGTGGCTTGGCATATGAGCTGATTACCGCAGCATTGGCCAGCTATTTATTAGGGGACAGCATCTTTCAATACTCTTTAATCATTGGTTTATATTTATTTGCCATGGGTATTGGCGCACATTTAACCCGATACATCCAAGATAAAGATGCTTTAACACGCTTCATTGAAATAGAATTATTAGTCGGTTTATTAGGTGGTTTATCGGCACTATTTTTATTTACTGCCTTTGCTTTTTCCACTACACCCTTTCACACTCTGTTATATGGTTTAGTGCTGATTATTGGTACGATTGTGGGCATGGAAATCCCTTTGGTTATGCGGGTCTTAAATCAGCAAAATCATGATTTTAAAGATATAATATCAAAAGTATTAACCTTTGATTATATGGGCGCATTGGTGGTTTCCTTACTGTTTCCACTTTTACTTGCACCACAGTTAGGTATGGCACGTTCTGCTTTATTATTTGGTCTACTCAATGCACTGATTGCATGGTTTACTGCTCATGTGTTCAAAAAACAATTACCGAATTATCAAACACTGAACAGACGCGCTTTAACGGTATTATTTATACTTAGCCTAGCTTTTATTTTTGCTAATCGTTGGGTTTTACAAGCTGAACAACGCTATTTTGGTGATCCTATTGTATTTGAAAGCCATTCTCCCTATCAACGCTTGGTTGTAACCCAATGGAAAGATGACATTCGCCTTTATATCAATGGAAATTTACAATTTTCATCTCGTGATGAAGCGCGTTATCATGAAGCACTGGTTATTCCCATTATGCAAATGGTGGAAAATCCTCAAAACGTGTTAATTTTAGGTGGTGGAGATGGTTTAGCTGCACGTGAAGTACTCAAATATCCCAAAGTCAAAAACATCACTTTGGTCGATTTAGATCCCGATATGACACGCACATTCCAAACTGCTCCAGCATTAACCGCACTCAATCAACATTCACTCAATCATAAAAAAGTGCGCGTTATCAATGATGACGCTGCACAATGGATTAAGCACAATAATGAAAAATTTGATGTTATTATCATAGACTTACCAGATCCTTCTAATTTTGCTTTAGGCAAGTTATATTCCGTGCCCATGTATCGTCAAATTGCCCGCCATGTACATGAGAAAAGCAAAATAGTGATACAATCTACTTCACCCTATTTTGCGCCCCACGCTTATTGGTCAGTAGTCAAGACATTAGAACAAGCAAATTTTTATACCGCACCTTATCATGTTTATGTTCCTAGCTTTGGTGAATGGGGATTTGTATTAGCGTCTAAACAATCTTCCTTTTCATTACCGCAAAGTATTGATGTGAATACACGCTATCTTGATCCTAAGACCTTAGCCGAAATGTTTCATTTCCCCGCCGACATGGCACGTATAGACGTAGAACCTAATTATCTCAATAACCAAAAATTGGTGATGTATTTTGAACAAGATTGGGCAAATGTTATGCGTTAACCACGTGTCCAAGTGGTGCCTTCCGCACTATCACGCAATACAATTTTATTAGCCGTTAACAGATCACGAATACGATCACTCTCTGCCCAATTTTTGCTTTCGCGTGCAATTTTTCGTTGCTCAATGAGAGACTCCACTTCATCTGCTGACAATCCTTCACCACCTTGTAAAAATGCACGTGGTTCACGTTGTAACAACCCCAACATTCCAGCCAAAGCTTTCAAACAGCCCGCTAAATAGACATCTTGTGTTTTATTAATTTCATTCGCCAATTCAAATAATATCGCTACAGCTTCTACTGTACCAAAATCATCATTCATAGCAGCAAAAAAACGGCGCGTATGATCATTAGTATTTTCATCAACAATAATGCTATCAGGCATCACGTTATTTAACGTATTATATAATCGTGCTAAAGAATTTTTAGCATCATCTAAATGGGCATTGGAATAATTCAATGGGCTACGATAATGTGCACGCAGAATAAAAAAACGTATTACTTCAGCATCATACTGCTTTAAAACATCACGAATAGTGAAAAAATTCCCCAATGATTTGGACATTTTCTCGTTATCGACACGAATGAAACCATTGTGTAACCAATATTTTACATGGCTTAATTTTTTACCTGTATAGGTTGCACAAGAATCACCGTGTGCGCCACAACTTTGAGCGATTTCATTTTCATGATGTGGAAATTGCAAATCCGCACCCCCACCATGTATATCAAAGGTATGACCAAACAATTCATCACCCATAGCAGAACATTCAATATGCCAGCCAGGACGACCTTTCCCCCATGGGCTATCCCAAGAAGGTTCATCAGGTTTAGCCGCTTTCCATAACACAAAATCCAAAGGATCGCGCTTAAACTGATCCACTTGCACACGTTCGCCTGCACGCAAATCATCTAATGACTTGCCAGACAGTTGGCCATACGGTACAAACTCACGCACCGCATAATAGACATCACCATTATCCGCCGCATAGGCTTTATTATTAGCAATCAAGGCCTTGATCATGGTAATCATGGGATCAATATGCAATGTGGCTTTGGGTTCAATATCAGGACGAATAACGCCCAAAGCATCACTATCTTCATTCATAGCTTGAATGAATCGCTCAGTTAACTGTGTAATGGTTTCACCATTTTCATAGGCACGTTTAATGATTTTATCATCAATATCAGTAATATTACGTACATAAGTGAGAGGATAGCCTAACTGACGCAACCAACGCGCCACCATATCAAATACCACTAATACTCGCGCATGCCCTAAATGGCAATAATCATAAACCGTCATGCCGCATACATACATGCGCACATTTTTAGGATCAATTGGTTCAAAACGTTCTTTTTGGCGAGTTAGTGTATTATATAAATGGAGCATACTTTTCCTTTCCATCATCAATAATGTACGCAAGAATGATGAATTTGAGTTATTCTATATTTTCTTTAATTTGATCATTGTTAGCTTGGGTGGTTTTTTTTGTATTTTTTGTATGGTATCGCGCCATAATTTCCTGAATACCCGGTTGTGAGAGTGCGTATTGCTTTTCCTCTTCACTGATTTCCCCCAAAAAACGACCATTTAAATCAAAACGTTTACCACCGCGTGCTACGGCAAGAATATATTTTTTACGGCGGCAATGATTAAACAAAGCACGTTTGACTAAATTAGAATCAAACTGTGGCAAGCTTGCAATTAAATCTTGCTCTATACCCAATGCTAAAGGTTTGAACTTTTTAAATACTTCATATTTGCTGTACAAATAATCAGTAATCATATCAGTTTGCTTTTTCTTACTCATAGTTTGCACGGCATTTCTTAATGCAGCACCTATTGCAGTTTCTTTTATCATTTGTTACTCCTAAGGTAAAAAATCCGCCAACACCTTGGCTAATATTTTTGAATTATCAATAGTACTTATCATTGCCTGTCCTAATGATTTTAAAGTGATAAAGCGCATTGTACCATTATCCACTTTTTTATCATGGCTCATGTGTTCCAACCAATGATCTAAGGCAAAAACAGGGGGTGAATCAGGTAAATTCGCTCTACGTAAGAGCATTTGCACACGTTTTACATCGTCAGCACTTAAATAACCCAGCTGTTGTGATAATAAACAAGCCAATATCATACCCGCCGCCACCGCTTCACCATGCAACCATACACCATAACCCATTTGAGTTTCTATCGCATGACCAAATGTATGCCCTAAATTTAACCATGCACGAACACCTGTCTCTTTTTCATCTTGTGCCACAATTTTTGCTTTCATTTGGCAACAATGATATACAGCATAAGCCAATACCGAATCATCACGGCGCATAATGGCATCTATATTAGCTTCTAACCAAGATAAAAATTCAATATCACCCAATAATGCGTATTTAATTACCTCTGCCATACCCGCTGAAAATTCACGTGCAGGCAAGGTATCTAACGTACTCATATCTGCTAATACTAACTGCGGTTGATAAAACGCGCCAATCATATTTTTACCCAAAGGATGATTAATTGCAGTTTTGCCACCCACAGATGAATCCACTTGACTCAATAAAGTCGTAGGAATTTGCACAAAAGGAACACCACGTTGATAGGTAGCTGCAGCAAAACCTGTCATATCACCAATCACCCCTCCACCCAGAGCCATTAAAGTTGTTTTGCGATCAGCATGATGCTGCAACAGTCCATCATAAATCATATTGAGCGATGATGAATTTTTATATTGTTCACCATCGGGCAAGATAATAGAAAAATAATCCACATAATTATTTTGCAATAATTTTTCCAATTGTGTCAGATATAAATTGGCCACTGTTGTGTTGGTAACAATTGCTACTTTTTTACCTAGATGCTTTTGCAAGCATGAAAAATCATGCAATAAATCACGCGCAATAAAAATGGGATACTGATGAGAAGGTGTTTCTACTAATAAACTATACATAATTCTCTCCAAGATGCGCTAAGATATTGCATAATGTTTTATGACAACCATCTTGCCCCACTTCCACAATTAAATGTGCGCTCTGACGATATAATGCATCACGCGCAACATACAGTTCATGAAATTTTGCCAATGGATCGCTCACCTGCAATAATGGACGATTTTTATCATTTGCAACGCGTTGATACAGAATATCGGGCAACACGTGTAAATAAATCACCAAACCATTTTGGCGTAAACACTCGCGATTCTCTGAACGCAACACTGCACCACCACCTGTTGCTAAAACAATAGGTGACAGAACACATAAATCTTGCAACACCGCTATTTCACGCTGACGAAAACCTTCTTCCCCTTCCATTTCAAAAATGGTGGGAATACTCACACCCGTTCGCTCACAAATAACTTGATCGCTATCCATAAAAGGACGGTGTAGAATGCGCGCTAGTTGGCGGCCTAACGTCGTTTTGCCTGCGCCCATCAGACCGACTAAAAACAAATTGCCTACTATCTTTTCCATAGTAGGCATTGTAACCTAAGTTAGGTTAATTCAGTCAAATTTTAGTAGCGTAATACACTGGTTTCATGGCCCATAATGCGTGGGGTAATGAAAAATAGTAATTCATTGCGACCATGTTCACGACCACGACGTTTAAACAAATTACCCAAGACAGGAATATCACCTAACAAAGGTACTTTACTTAAAGTATGACTCATGGTTTCTTGATAAATACCACCCACAATGAGAGTACCACCATCTTCAATCATTGCCTGTGTTTTTACATGTTTCGTACTAATAGCAGGTTCACCTTCCACATTAGTATTCGTATAATCAGGTTCATCTTTGTTAATTTCTACATCCAAAATAATTTTATTATCTGGCGTAATACGTGGTGTAACCTTCAAGCTTAATACAGCATCTTTAAATGATGTTTCCACAGAACCATCTTTATCACGCGTAGTGTATGGAATTTGCGTACCTTGACGAATTTCTGCTGCTTGACGATCTTGTGTCAAAACACGTGGTGTAGAAATGGTTTTGCTGCGATTATCAGTTTCCGATGCTGACAATTCCAAACCCAAGGCACTAGAACTAATCGCACGAACCAAAGCAATCGTACCTGTTGACGAAGTCACTGGCAATGCCACATTTGGACCTAAAGTATTATTATTCGAACCACTACTATTCGCATAACGCACATTATTACTTATTGCATTGTTAAAAGAACTACCCCAAGAAGTGCTACCATAGCGTGAAACGCCAAATTGCACACCCAAGTCACGTGAAAAACCTTCTGTGGCTTCTACAATACGCGCTTCTACCATCACTTGACGCGCAGGCACATCCAATTCTTCTACTAAACTATCAAATTTAGTCACAACTGAACGCGTATCAGTGATAATTAAAGTGTTTGTTGATGGATCAATTAATGCGCTACCACGAGAAGACAAAATGGAATTACTGCTACGATTGGTACCGCTACTCTCACTTAAATTCAATACCTTACGGAATTCCTCTACATTTTTATATTTCAGTTGATAGCTTTTTGTAAATAATGGGCCTAAATCTTCCACTTCTTTTAATGCGGTCAATTCAGCTTTATCTTTTTCCAACAAATCCCTGCGTGGTGCAATATTAATGATATTACCATTGCGGCGCATATCCAAATTACGTGCATCCATTACCAAATCTAAAGCTTGATCCCAAGGTACATCTTTAACGCTTAAGGTCATTTTACCCTGTACACTATCGCTCGCAATAATGTTCATATTGGCTTCTTTGGCGATAATTTGCAAGATAGTACGTACATCAATATTTTGGAAATCAAGAGAAATTGGTTTACCTGTAAATTTCTTATCTGTTTTACGTCCTGAAACCCCTGCACTTGTGACACTACGATCTGGCATGACTTGAACGCTTGTGCGGCCTGCATTAGATGTAACTTTGTGTTTCCACATACCTTGGTTGCGAATGGTTACTTGTGTATCATTACCCACGCGACGTACCAGAACAGTACGAACGGGTGTAGAAAAATCAGTTACATCAAAATTACGTTGATCTTGAGTCGCTAAGGGGTAATTTTTTAAAGTAATAATTAATCGATCACTTTGCACACGCACATTGGGTTCTGCATTCGCTTGTGCAGCAAATTCTATAACACCAGAACCATTAGCACCTTTATGGAAATCTATATTAAATGGTGCAGTAGAAGAAGCAGTATAAGTGGAGGCATTATTCACTGACGAACGAGTTGCACCAACAGGCATATTAGATTTTGGCGCAGTATTACTACTTCGCGATTCATTTACATAAATCCATACTTCATTGCCTTTTACTGCAGTGCTATATTCACCCTCTTTCGCAAGATTAAGCAATACTCGAGTGTGCCCATCACCTGTTGCTGCAATAATTTGGCTTAACAATTCATCTTGAAATGTTAAATTAGGTTGTGCTAACTTAGATTGTGTACCTGCAAAATCTAGTGCAATACGCGCAGGTGCCGATGTAACAAACCCAGTAGGTTCAATCGCTCCATTATCAAAACGCAACTTAATCACGCGCTGTTTATTGGGTAATACAGCAACATTAATATCCGTAATATTACCAGCATTCACTGATTGAAACAGAAAACCCAAAACCGCTGCGGAAATGATTTTTACTGAATGTTTTTTCATAGTATAAAACCTTTTTAAATATTCATAATTCTATTTATTGAGCATTTGCAGAACCATCTAAAAGCAATTCCGCATCGCGATTATTCCAATTACCATAAGCATCTTCTACGACTTCCACAATTTTTAACGCTTCTGGGGTAATAGCCACCAATTTGCCATAGTTTTGCCCTAAATGACTACCTGGTTTAATGTTATAAACATGTCCATCTGCCTCTACCATAGCAGAAAAATTATTGTTACTACCAATATAGCCAACATATTTAATATTTTCCAAACTAAATGTTTCCAGTAGTTCTTTTGGACGATTCATGTCAGGTGAGTTACTATTTTGGTAAGCGGCGCGCATTCTTTGTGCATTAAATGCATTAGGCCCTTCATGCACAGGGGCAAAATAATTTACAGGTTCAACAGGTTCTGGTTTTTCGGCAGGTTTGATTTTGGATTTTGCCTCTGCACGCGCCTGTTGCATCCATGCTTGCAAATCACCATCTTGTTCTATACAAGCGCTCAGTGCAATCAACGATGATAATATTAAAAGTTTCAGCTTCATGTGTCATTTCCTGATATTCAAATACGCAACACGTGCTTATTTACTTGTCGCAGCACTGGCCGCTGATGCAGCAGAGGCTACTTCAGTTGCATCCAATGCTTTATAAGTGTTTGCCATAGCGGTCAATAATAATTTGCCAGAATCGCCTTTACCTTGCTGTTTAGTGTCATTGCTTAAATCTATATTAGTCAAGGTTACAATTCGCGACATTTTACCAATATCACGTGTAAATTGAGCCAACTGATCGTAACTACCCGTAACCGAAATAATAAAAGGAATACGTTCAATAGGACTTTCTACTACTGTACGTTGTGGCACAACTTTA
>CAKARD010000055.1 GCA_916720425.1 uncultured Kingella sp.
TAAAAACAGCAGAAGTTTTACGACTGACTGTAACCTGATTTTACAGATGCAACAGAGTTGTTGCACACAAATAAAAAAACCATCACCCTGGCGTTTACAGGTGCATCGGGCTTTCCATATGGATTGCGTTTACTAGAATGCTTGTTGCAAGCAGGCGTATCAGTAAATTTGTTGTATTCAAAAGCCGCACAAATTGTGGCGCAACAAGAAGCGCAATTTATTTTGCATGAAGATGTAACACAAGCACAATATTATTTACATCAGTATTTTAATGTTGGATCTGAACAATTGCGTGTATACGATAAAAATGATTGGTTTGCACCGATTGCATCAGGCAGTGCAGTAGCAGATGCTATGGTCATTTGTCCTGCAAGCATGGGGACGGTGGCTGCTATTGCACAGGGCATTTCTGATAGTTTATTAGAGCGTGCTGCAGATGTGAGCATTAAAGAAAAACGTCCCGTGATTATTGTGCCACGTGAAACCCCGTTGTCTAGTATTCATTTGGAAAATCTACTTAAATTATCACAAATAGGCTGTACTATTTTGCCACCGGCACCTGCCTTTTATCACAAGCCAAATAGCATAGAAGACATGATTGATTTTGTGGTTGCACGTATTTTAGATCGCTTGGGTGTATCACATCAATTATCCAAACGCTGGGGAAGTTAAATTATTATGGACGGATTACGTGAATTAATCTTGCTGTTATTACACTTTATTGAATGGTTATTTGGCTTATTTCGTCCTGATTGATGTAGGTTAAGGTTGTGCGTATGTTATTATGTAACTATAATCACAGTTGTGTTATGTAGTATATCACACATATTTTATCTTCTTTTATACAAGGAATGTATGATGAAAAAAACACTTTTTGCTTTGGCAAGTATGGCATTATGTCAATTAACTTTGGCAGTAGGCATTCAAGTGGGTGATGCCTATGCGTATCCCACTCAGCCTAATATGACACAAGGTGGTGCTTTTGTTTCGTTAACTAATACCGATAATCAAGACGACACACTTATCGGTGCAGAAATAGATAAACAATTAGTTGATAAAGTGGAATTGCACACGCATATTAATGATAATGGTGTCATGCGTATGCGCGAAGTAAAAGGTGGTATTCCGTTGCCTGCAGGTAAAACCCAAGAATTGAAACGCGGTAGCTATCACGTGATGTTTTTTGGTCTGAAAAAACCATTTAAAGTTGGCGATAAATTCCAAATGACTTTAAAATTTAAACGTAATAAACCACAAACGGTTACAGTTACCGTACACGAACAACAGTATAAGTCAGGTGAAGGACATGAGCATAGCCATAATCATGGCGAACATGGCGATCATGCACATTAATTAAACAGTATTGGACAAGGCGAATAACTGAAGATTCGCCTTGTTTTATTTTATATTTTCTAATTGTTTAAGCATGGTCGTAGCATGGATATTGCCTGCTTGAGCGGCTTTTTTATACCACATTTTCGCTTTATTCATATCTTGTTTTACTCCTGTGCCTGTAGCATAACGCGCAGCAAGATTATTCATAGCTTCATGGTGTCCTTGAGCAGCAGCCTTTTCATACCAATACACAGCTTTGGTATAATTTTGGTTGCTCCCTTCGCCTTGACTATACATTAATCCTGCCATAAATTGTGCTTCAGCTTCACCTTGCTTGGCTGCTTGCTCATACCAATACAAAGCCAACTTAGCATTGGCTTCCACACCTAATCCATCTTGATATAAGACCGCCAAATTATGTTGTGCCGTTTTGTCGCCTTTTTGTGCCAAAGGAAAGAGTAGTCTAAAAGCACTAACAAAATCTTGTTTTTGATAAGCTAGTGCGGCTTGTTGGTAAATAGTTTCGTTATTATCTTTAGCGTAAACAACAGAATTTAATAGACAAAATATAAGTGAAATGTGAAAGAATGGTTTCATAAAATAAGTATATGTATACAGGATGGATAATTTTTAATATTTATTGTAACAGAATCTGATTAATAATAACATATTTTAACAAAATACTTGCATAAAAATGGGTTTTGCGTTATTGTTTGCATTCCATTTCTTTACAAACCCAGCGTCAAAATAGAATGGTGATATGACTGGTTGTTATCCTGTTTCTCGGTGCGCGTACCCTAAATCGTTGCCCGACACAGTTGCGTTACAGGCGCATTGATAAAACCACCATTCCCACTTCCATTTTCGCGTTATTGATAAGAGGTTGTCATGCAAATTTCAGGCGCACAAATTCTTGTGCATAGTCTTGCTGCCGAGAACGTAGAATACGTTTTTGGCTATCCAGGCGGCGCAGTATTGGAAATCTATGATGCTATTTACCAGCTTCGCAAGTTTGAACACATTCTTACAGCACATGAACAAGCCGCTGCACATGCCGCCGATGCATATGCACGTGCTAGTGGAAAAGTAGGAGTAGCCTTAGTTACATCTGGACCAGGTGCGACAAATGCACTCACAGGTATTGCCACTGCATATAGCGATTCTATTCCATTGGTTGTGATTTCAGGGCAGGTGGGTACGCCTGCTATTGGTTCAGATGCATTCCAAGAAATTGATATGGTGGGTGTTTCTCGCCCATGTGTAAAACATAATTTTTTAGTAACACGCATTGAGGATTTAGCCATTACCATCAAAAAGGCCTTCCAAATTGCACAGACAGGACGACCCGGTCCTGTTGTAGTGGATATTGCTAAAGATGTAACTCAAGCCATGTCTAAATTTAGCTATCCGCAAGAAGATGTGTTTATTCGTTCCTATCAACCCGTTACGCAAGGGCATATTGGACAGATTAAAAAAGCCGCACAAATGTTAGCAGCGGCAAAACGTCCATTGGTTTATTTTGGTGGAGGGGTGGTATTAAGTAATGCCTCACAGGAATTAATTGATTTTGTGCGTACATTAGGTGTACCTTGTGCCAGTACTTTGATGGGTTTGGGTGCCTACCCATCAGGAGACAAACAATATTTGGGTATGCTTGGTATGCACGGCACATACGAAGCTAATCTTGCTATGCAAAACGCTGATGTTGTATTGGCAGTGGGCGCGCGTTTTGATGATCGAGTGATTTCTGTGCCATCTAAATTTATGGAAAATGGCAAAAAAATCATTCATATTGATATAGATCCTTCTAGTATTGCCAAACGTGTAAAAGTAGATGTACCCATCGTAGGTGATGTAAAAAATGTTATTACAGAAATCCTTAATTTATGGCGTAAAAACGAGTTAACCTTTCATGATCATGCTTTGGATAATTGGTGGCATACCATTAACGAATGGAGAGCACGAGATTGTTTGCGCCTACCAACTGTATCCCATGATATTGTTTTACCACAGTACGTTATCCAAACGCTGGCACGTTTAACAAACAATCAAGCCATTATTACCTCCGATGTGGGGCAACATCAAATGTTTGTGGCACAATATTATCCTTTTCAACGACCACGCCAATGGCTCAATTCAGGTGGTTTGGGAACTATGGGAGTAGGGCTGCCCTATGCTATAGGTGCACAATTAGCTTTCCCTAAAGAAGATGTATTCTGTGTTACAGGTGAAGGTTCCATTCAAATGAATATTCAAGAATTAGTAACTTGTCAACGTTACAAATTACCAATAAAAATTATTTGTTTGAATAACAGCTATTTGGGTATGGTTCGTCAGTGGCAAGAGCTTTATTATGATGATCGTGAATCAGAAACAGGATTAGCAGTACAACCCGATTTTGTAAAATTAGCCGAAGCCTATGGTCATGTAGGGATGAAAATAGACAAAGCCAGTGATGTAGAGGGTGCACTGAGAGAAGCTATTGCTTTAAAAGATCGCTGCGTATTCTTGGATTTTATTACAGATAAAAAACAAAACGTTTTCCCTATGGTAGGTAATGGTAAAGGTTTAGATGAAATGGTTTTACCAGAACACATGCGTCAAACCAAAGCTGATGCTGAAGTCAATGATGTAAATAATCGCAATTATGATAAACGGAGTGTACCATGAACCGTCATATTTTATCTATTTTGATGGAAAATGAATCAGGTGCAATGAGTCGAGTAGTAGGGCTTTTTTCTGCACGTAACTATAATATTGATTCATTATCCGTTGCACCCACTGAAGATCATACTTTGTCGCGCATGACCATTGTTACACGTGGTGATAGTGCAGTCATTGAACAAATTACTAAACAGTTAAACAAGCTAGTAGAAGTTATTAAAGTGGTAGATTTAAATGAAAGCCATTTTGTAGAGCGTGAGTTGATGTTAATAAAAGTGCGTGCAGTAGGCAAAGATCGTGATGAAGTATTGCGACTAACTGATATTTATCGAGCGCAAATTATTGATGTTACTGAAAAAACTTATACAATAGAAGTGACAGGTACCAGTTCTAAATTGGATAGCTTTATTGATAATCTAGCAAAAAATAGCATTTTGGAAACTGTACGAACGGGTGCGGCAGGCATTGGTCGTGGTGAGCGGATATTAAGAGTTTAGCTAAAAACCAAGTCGGGATAATATTTTATCCCGATTTTTTGGGTTATTTTAGTTTATTTTATATTTAACATAAACTATTGATAATTGATTTAGATAAAATGAGATAAGACAATAACTCCTATCATGTTATTGCCTTGTTTTGGTAGTTAACGTGGTCTTCCTTTAAAAGGAGCGGATGGGTTTATTTTTGACATTTCACGCTGTGCTGCTTCTCGAGTTATTTTACTGCTTAATTGTTTTTCAGCTTCTTGAACAGAGCATCTCATAGCTTGACTGGCAATAAATAATGCATCTTTTCGTGCCTGCCCCCCCGTAAAATACATACGACGTAAATTAGCTGGGTTAATTTTGCCTGATTTTAAGTCTATATCAAATTGTAAAGCACTTTGTATTAGTTTTTTTTGTTTCCAATAAACTGTACCTGTTGCAATGCCAACGATTGCTGCCACACTTAATATGCCAATGATAATGGCACCATACCATGGTGCTCCAATCAAATAAGCTATTAAACCAATGAAAATGGCCATGGCTATCCAAATTAAGATTGCCTTTTTTTTATCCATATGTATATTCCTTTAAGTTGTAAGTTCTAAAAATAATTGGCGCAAAGTTGCCCATGCGTCTCCATTTTCTATCCCTTTAATTTGCCTGTCTATTTGAGCACAAATCTGCAATGCGGTCATCAGGCGTAATGTAGATAAGCGTATTGAGGCTTGGGACATTATGGTTGATTTGTTACCCCATAAACGCAGTTGCTTAGATATGGATTGTAGTGATTCTCCTTGTCGTAAAGCCGCAGATAGACGAATTAAGATACGAATATCTTCTGCCAAAACCCATACCAGTAAGATAGGTTCTGCACCATCAGCCATTAAACCATCTAGTAGTTGTATGACACGTGGCGTGTTGCCACTGAGCCATGCACTGGATAGTTGAAACACATCAAATCTTGATACATTAGCCACTGTTTGTTCTATATCAGATAGACTGAGCAAGTGTCCTTTAGGATATATTAATGCTAATTTATCTATCTCTTGACTTGCTGCTAATAGATTACCTTCTATTAATTGAGCAAAAAAAGAGAGAGTTTCACTTTGCGCATCTAAACCTCGTAGGCGCAAACGCTCACCTATCCAAGCGGGCAGTTCTGCTAAGCCAATAGACTTGGCTTCTAGTGTTATGCCATGCCTACTTAGTGTGGTAAACCATTTGGATTGTTGTTGGTTTTTGTCTAATTTGGGTAATATAATAAATGTAAGGCTGTCGGTAGGTAAATCTTCAGCCAGTTCTTGTAATGCGTCCGTAATGGTTTTACTTAATTTACTATTGGGAATATGGATTTCCAATAGTTTTAATTGAGCAAACAAGCTAGGACTATAAGCATAACTGCGCCATTCTTGCCAATTAAAAGTGTTGCTTTCTACAGTAACAGTATAACGATGTAGATAACCCTGTTGTTTAGCGATGGCTCTTAATGTATCTAATGTTTCTAAACGCAATAATTCTTCTTCACCGTATAGGGTGTATAAAGGCTGTAATGGTGTGTGTGCCGTAAGTTGGTTAATGTTTAGTGCGCCCATCATATACCTGAATATAGCGTGGTTTAGTTGCGTCTTTTTCTATTTTTTCTTGTGCTAAAAAACCCAATTGACGTACCAGTTGTTGTGCTGCATCTTGATAAATTTCTTGCCATAAGGTTGCTTCCTCATCACCTTTACCTAAAACTTCAGTATCAGAATAAGGCATATTACGGCGCACATGAGCAATGAGTGGTTTACCCCAAGGTTTGCCATTGCGGTAGGCTTGAGCTACGACATATAATGACAGCAAATATTCATTTAGCTTTGCTGCACGGGTGATTGTATAAATATCGCGCTTGGCATCTAGTGATAATACGCGTAATTCTGTATCTGATTGAGTAACGATTGTTCCTGAAGCATAACGTAAAGCCGTTTCTAAAGGTTTTTGTAATGTTCCACCAGAAACAACCCATTCTTGTGCAGGTAGGGTATCAAAAGGATACTTTCCGCGTAAATGAAAACCACATGCACTCAAGAGGGTAATGGCAATGATAGCTATCCATTTTTTCATTTTGATGACAATAGCAATAAAAGGCTAAATTATAACGTAAAAACTTTGTTAAGGGCGCAAACATAGTGAATTAAATATAAACCAAGATGATAACCTATAGCTTTTTTTGGTTTAAATCTAATTCACTATCATTTTTTAAATGGTATGTATGATTGATAATCAAGTTTTAACGTAATTCACGATATAAATCATTTAGCCATTTGTCTAAATTTTTTCCTGTATAGGGCTTGCCCAGTGAATCTAACAAAATAATACGCTGTCCGTTACCAGTGTCTTCCAAAGCGATAAACATTTTCGGTGCTTGTTGTTCTGTTTGACTGGATTCCTCTGCTTTTTTGCCAAATATACGTGAAAAGAAACTTGGTTTTTTATTGTCTGATGCCGCCTGTATTAGTGCTTCACTTTCAGTGGGTGCGGGGCTGACAACAAACATTCCTCGTTCTGATACAAATTGCTGTACGGTTAAACCCACGCGATCTAAAGCAGAAGCAATGCGGTTAACATTTCGTTCGGCAGAACCATAGACCAATATCGAATTGGCTTCACGTTTGGCAAATTGGGTACTTTGAGCATTATCAGCTTGGGCAACCATTTGTTGTTGCGCTACCGTTTCATCAACGCCGAGATATTGCATAAAACGTGCTAAAAAAGCGGCTTCTAAATTAGGATCGTTGGCACGTGGTTGCCATACGGTTGATTCTTCTTTTTTGCCATTAAAAACTTCTTCTAAGCCCTTATGCGTAAAGAAAATGTCTAAGCCGTTTTGATTGTTACGTTCTATACGGATAAGAAATTTATCACGTTCACTGGTGCTATATACGCCACTCAAACCCACTTTATCAAACAGTTTACGTATTCCTTGATTAGGTAATTTAGCGCGATTTTCTGCCCATTCTGTTTCCATTAAACCTGCACGTGGTTCTTCGGAATAAATGCTAAAACCTGATTCTTGCCAAAACGCACGAAGTAATGGCCAAATTTCAGTAGCCGTTTTATTATTAATGACCAACCAACGTTGATTACCACTTCGTTCAAGATGCACATCTTTCACATTAGCCAATACTCTGTTTTGTGAATTATTGGCTTGTTGTAAAGCGTTGGGGCTAGCCACAGTACCCGATGGCAAGGTGTATAAATCCCCACTACGTGGATCACGCAAATCAGGTGGAACCTCTAAACTCACAATTTTATTGTTTTGTGATTGGTAATCTAATTTTTGCGCTTCTTGTTTATTGCTAGAACACGCTGCCAAACTAAATACACTGAGGGTTAAAATCAAAGGTGTGATGTGTTTCATTGATAGCTCTCAATAATAAAAATTTAAATTAATTTTGCCAATTTCAAGGCAGCACGGACTTTATCATGTGATGCGTTGGATAGGGGTAGTATAGGCAAACGTACATGTTCGTGACACAAGCCTAATTGAGCAGCGGCCCATTTTGCAGCAGCAGGACTTGGTTCGCAGAACATGACATTATAAATAGGAATCAGTTGTTCATTGAGTGTACGTGCCATAACCAAATTACCATCTAATGCTTCATGACACATACGTGAAAATAATTGCGGTGCGACATTGGCCGCCACACTAATCACGCCGTGTCCACCACATAAAATAAATGGTAAACCTGTTGGGTCATCGCCTGAATACACAGCAAAATCTTCAGGAGCAAGATGAATTAAGCTAATTTCACGTGCTATATCGCCGCTGGCTTCTTTTACCCCTACAATATTGGGAATTTGAGCCAAGCGCAAAATGGTATCGTTGTTCATATTTACAACAGTACGTCCAGGCACATTATACAAAATCATGGGAATAGAA
>CAKARD010000056.1 GCA_916720425.1 uncultured Kingella sp.
GTTCATTAAAATTCCCTTGGAGTATTAAATACGGTGCATGGCGTTAAAAATGGCTTCATTTTGAATACGAATCTCCAAAGCTAATGCTTGGCTTTGTGCCGAAAATAAATCGGCTAATTGCGTAGGTGTTTGACGACATTTACTGGTGTCCACCAAAATAATCATGGTAAAAAATTCACCCATTAATTGTTGACTAATATTGACAATATTAATTTGATTTTCAGCTAATAATTTGGCCACATCGTACACAATACCCACACGATCTTTACCAATGACACTGATAATAGATTGAGACATGCTTTTCCTTTCATAAATTTTACACAAATGATGCTGTATTGTACCAAAGATAGATTGTCAAACAGTACTCTAATCTATTAAAATTTGCGTTTTTAAATTTAGTAACATTCACATGACTTTAAACGAAACACTTTATGCTCATACGGTGGAAGATGGTTGGCTATTAGCTTATCGTCTTTATGAGTTTGGTCTAATCAATAATCTATATCGCGAAAACGATTCTACCGCCCTAACTGTAGCACAGTATTTTGAAATTGTTGCAACTGCTAATAATTATTGGCGACAAACCCCACTGAAAAAAAACTATGAATGATATTTGGAGTATACACCGTTATTTGGCACAAAGTATGGATAAGCGTTTACTATTGTTACGCCAAGAACCCAAGCATATTATCATACATGGTGCAGATGGCAACAGCAGCTATACCACACTTTCACAACGTTATCCCCACGCTCAGATTTACCAATACGATGAACATGATTCTCCAAAAATTTCATGGTTGAACAAATTGAGCAAAAAATCCTATCATCACCAAACCCTATCCATTGGCGATCCTTTAACCATACAATCTGCTGATATGCTATGGGCCAATTTAACTTTGGCACATTGGTCACAACATTTAAATATATTACTGGACAACTGGGCCAATGCCCTACGGCAAGAAGGTTGGTTATTTTTTACTTGTTTGGGCAGTGAAAGTGTCCCCGAACTTAAACAAATTTTAGATCAGGCACAAATTGAATATTCAACAAAAGGTTTACCAGAAATGCATGACTTGGGTGATATTTTGTTAGAACATCATTTTTATGATCCTATTGTGGACACTGCAAACATTGAAGTTTCTTATCAAAATCTTGCTCAGCTCAAACAAGATATTCATTATCTTGGCCTATTCACTACGCTCTCTCCTGCCGACAGCACGCATGCAAAACAGGCTATTGAGCAAGCATGGCAAAACGGTGCATTACGTCAAATTACTTTAGAAACACTCTTTGGACATGCATTAAAAAAAGCTGTTTTACCCGATAATACTCAAGCAGTACAGTTTTATCCACGTCAACATTTGTCATAATGGATAAACTTTATTTTGTATCGCATTATAAGTTTATCCATTATATTTGGTGTAAAGTTAGCAATGCTGGCGTAACTGCTCTGCGGCTTCCAAAGCAAAATAAGTCAAAATTCCGTCTGCACCCGCACGTTTAAATGCAAGCAAACTTTCTAAAATAACTTTATTGCCATCTAACCAACCATTGTCGATTGCACCTTGTAGCATGGCGTATTCTCCTGATACTTGATAAGCAAAGGTGGGAACACCAAAAGTCTCTTTAACACGGCGTACCACATCTAAATAAGGTAATCCTGGTTTAACCATCACCATATCCGCACCTTCTTGTATATCTAATGCAACTTCATGCAAGGCTTCATCGCTATTGGCGGGATCTTGTTGATATTGTTCCTTGCTTGATTTACCTAAATTGTCTGCACTACCCACTGCATCACGAAATGGCCCATAAAAGGCAGAAGCATATTTGGCTGAATATGCCATAATGCGTGTGTGTATGTATCCATGTGACTCCAATGCTTGGCGAATGGCACCAATGCGTCCATCCATCATATCAGAGGGCGCAACCACTTGTGCACCTGCTTGAGCATGGCTAAGGGCTTGTTTTATTAACACTTCTATAGTCTCATCATTGAGTACATAACCCGTATCATCAGTTAGACCATCTTGCCCTGTAATGGTATAAGGATCTAATGCGACATCTGTCATAATCCCCAATTCAGGAAAATATTGACGCAAGGTACGAACCGCAGTTTGTACCAAGCCTTCAGGGTTATAAGCTTCTTTAGCATCGGCTGTTTTATTTTGGGTTACAACAGGAAACAATGCTAACATGGGAATACCTAGATTCAGCGCACGTTCGGCAGTATGTAGCAATAAATCGAGACTTTGACGTTTGATTTTTGGCATGGAAGCGATAGATTGCTCTTGATTTTTACCTTCCAAAACAAAAACAGGATAAATTAAATCATCGGGAGTGAGGGTATTTTCACGCATAAGCCGGCGGGAAAAATCATCTTTACGCATTCGACGCATACGGCTCATGGGTAAATGCCGTGAGGGAAAGTTCATGATTGAATCCTTCATTTAAGTTTCAATTAACCCCCCAAAAAAACGGGGGGTTGGAAGCAAAAATTTATTTTTGCAATAAACGTTTAACAAACATCATCATACAAGCAATAAAGGTGGCTAAACCCAATATTTCTGCTATGCTATCCCAGTTATATAAATTCAAGGATAAGGGGGCGGCAGAACCATTTACTGCTATAGAACCTGCCACAATAAATGCTAAGATAACACCTATCAAACTTTCACCCACAATTAAACCTGAGGCAAATAATGTGCCACGACGCTCAACTCGTAATTGCATTTCTTTGCCTTCTTCAACAGAAAGATGGCTACTGCGTTTTTTAACTTGACGACTGATGAACCACGCTAAAATTGCACCCACAACCATAGGTGTATTAACAGAAGGAGGAAGGTATAAACCTGTACCTGCCGCTAAAGCTGGAAAAGCAAGACGACCATTTGTGCGTTGTTTTAACACACTATCAATGATAATTACTACCACACCCAAACCTACACCAATACTAATATAAGTCCATTCTAGATTATGTGAAAAAATACCTTTAGCAATGGTAGTCATTAATGTGGCTTGTGGTGCCGCTAATACTTTACTCGGATCCATGCCTTCGTTAGGCATAAAATCAGTAAAACCATAGGCATGGTATAAGATTTCTAGCACAGGAGATATAACCAATGAGCCAAATATTACGCCAATACACAATGCCAATTCTTGTCGCCAAGGCGTTGCGTGAACCAATTGCCCAGTTTTTAAATCTTGTAAGTTATCATTAGCAACCACAGACGTTGCAAACACAATAGATGTAGCAAAAATGGCTAGTGCCGTTAAAAATCCCGTCCCGCCTTCTACATCCAATAAACCACTACTGCTACCAACCGCAAACAATGCTAAAGAAATCAAAACTACAGCAATAATACCAACACCAGAAATGGGGCTAGAAGAAGTGCCAACTAAGCCTGCCATATAACCACAAGCTGCCGAAACAAAAAAACCAATGCCTACTGCTAAAATGGTGCATACTAAGACTAATAATGCTGTCATGCCACCTGAGATGGGTGAAGTTTGAATAAAATAGGTCAAAATCCCTACAATCATCAATGTACACAAGAGTAAAATTGCCATAATGCTTTTAGGAGATAAATCTTGTTCTTTTCGAGTAATAAGATGGCTTTCTGTATTTTTTTTACCCAAAGAATGACGCATGCCTTCTATCATAGGCTTAGATAGTGTAATCAGTGTCCACAAGGCCGCAATACCAATCATGCCCACACCAATATAACGTGCTTTAGTACGCCATAAAGAGAGCGCATAAGAAGCAATATCAGCATCAGCAGGCATGGGATAAGTGATAGTCAGATAAGGCATCACAACACCCCACATCGCAATCACCCCTATCAAGATGGCAATCCCTCCCACAATTCCAATTAAATAGCCTGCACCCAATAATGCTAACGACAACCCCATGGGAACGCGAATAATTACATTACCTATTTTAAACCAATGATCCGTAGAATCATGTATCAGGCGTAAACCATTGGCAGCAAAACTGGCTATACCCGCAAATAAACTACCCAATACGATTTCTTTTGCACCAATGTCTTCGGCTTGATTGGTGCGCGCCCTTTCACCTGCACGCAAAATTTCGGCAGCCGCGACGCCCTCTGGATAAGGCAAATCACCCCCAACCACCATCACACGGCGCAAAGGTATGGTAAACACCACTCCTAATAAACCACCCGAAATACAAAGCAATGTCGTTTGCCAAAATGGAAAACCTTGCCAATAGCCAACCATTATCATCGCAGGTAAAATAAAAATTACAGAAGAAATCGCCCCCGCTGCAGACGATTGGGTTTGTACTATATTATTTTCTAAAATATTGCTGCCAGAACAATATTTTAAAATTGCCATAGACAATACGGCAGCAGGAATAGAAGAAGCAACAGTTAAACCTACTTTTAAGCCAAGATAAACATTAGATGCGGTAAACACTATCGTAATAATCGCACCTAACAACACGCCACGCAACGTCAGTTCACGCGCATTGACATAAGGATCATTTGGAGTCATAAAGCACTACCTTATTATAAAAAAGTCTATATCATAACAAAAAAAATGCAAAAATTGACAGTATATTTACATTAATATGATTGTTTTTCTATTCTACCATTTAATACTAAAGACAAATTTGCTACGACAAAAACACGTTTTGCACCCAAAATATGCAATCGATCCGCAATACGCTGGTGTTGTGTAAAATAAGATAAGGAACGTAATTTAGTCATACAGAATAATGGTGCCTGATCAAATATTAGTTGTGCCATTTGTGTTGATGTTATCCAAACGGCATCTATATCAGTATGTTCGAAATCTTGCCATGCCAGTGTTTGTATCACTTTGCGATAAATAGGTGCGTATTGTATGCAAAAACCGCGCTTATACAGATTTTGTGCCAAATATTCACGCCCTTCATCGGCACGTACAATCACAATATGAGCCTGTCGGGGTAAAGTATCCCAAATAGGTAAAGTTAAAGCATGCTCACTATCGTTACCTATAGACGAATAATGCGCATGGATGCCAATGCGTGCTAATGCTTGTGCTGTCGCTTTTCCCACTGCAATATGCGACCCAGATGACACAGTATGCGATAAATAGGGTGTGGCTATCTCGACCGCACTAGGACTAACCCAAAACACTGCTTGTGCTTGTTTTATTTTCAAAGGTAAACAGTTGCATTCGGCTAAATTTGCTTCTAGGCGTATGGGTGCAAATGGTAAAACTTGCCAACCGTATTGTTCACACCATACCTTATCTTCTGCTTGGCGATTTTCAGGGCGAACCAAAAGTAGTGTTGGCATTAGCAGTTTAACACGCTATGAATAATATCATTGGCCCCTTGTTCGGTTAATTGTTTTGCTACAGCACGACCTAAAGCATCAGCATAAGATGCTGGCGCTTGTGCTTGTGCATGCAATACTCGCGAACCATCAGGATAAGCCACACGGCCAGTTAGTGTTAATACACCCGTTTCATCAGCAGTACAATACGCCGCTAGAGGCACTTGACAACTGCCTCCCAACACACGCGCCAATGCACGCTCAGCACTAACGCAAGCAGCGGTTTGCGCATGATTAAGTGGCAACAATACATCAATTAAATCTGTACGATGAGCGGCAATTTCTATACCTAATGCACCCTGCCCCGCAGCAGGTAAACTCTCGTCAGGCGACAAAATTTGACGTATGCGATAAGACAAACCTAAACGCTCCAAACCTGCTGCCGCCAAGATAATCGCATCATAATCACCTTTATCTAATTTGGCTAAACGCGTTTGAACATTGCCACGCAAAGGTTGAATACGCAAATGTGGATAACGCACACGCAACTGTGCTTCACGACGTAAACTAGACGTTCCCACGATGGCACCTGGTGGCAACTGAGCCAAACTAGCATATTGAGATGACACCAGCGCATCAAATGGATTGGCGCGCTCACCGATGGCAACCAAAGTAAAACCTTCAGGCAAAATCATCGGTACATCTTTAATAGAATGTACGGCCAAATCTGCCCGTCCATCATACAAAGCTTGCTCTAACTCTTTGACAAATAATCCTTTACCTCCAATTTTAGACAATGTTTTATCTAAAATCTGATCGCCTTGCGTAGTCATACCTAAAATTTCTACTTCACATTGTGGGTACAAACGATGCAAAATGCTTTGTATATGTTGCGCTTGCCACATTGCCAATGCACTTTCGCGACTGGCAATGGTTAATTTTTGTGGAACCATAGTCATCTATCTTTAATTTAAATGAATTATCAAGTGTATCATGTTTTGTCTAGCGTTCTAAATACACTATTGGCAAAACGATACGCAGTATTTTGTTTTCTTGTTTCTCTTCTTCCCCTTGCCATAACACAATAAAATTGACTTCTGCACTACTAAGACGATAACCTTTATTAAGCCACAGCGTTAATTTACTGGGATCGTGACTCTTTTTGAATTTTTTGGAAAACCACAATACATCTTGCCCCTGCTGATTTTTGCAACCATACTTATCGATTTGTAAACCATCGCCCGAGTTTAATGTTTTAATTGCATCTTGAAAATCACCAGATTTGCTTAGGTAAATATCTTCTAAACACAAATACAAAACCACACGCTGATCGAGAAGTTTATTTTGTCCTGTATAATTTTCTATATATTCAGGGGCGCACAATCGGCACACTTCTGGGTGATTGGATAATACCGTTAAATGCGCTTTAGCACGTGAGAACCCCACATACAATACACGCAGCTTTTCTTCGGTAAGAGAGCTGTGATGCATATGTTCACGATCTAACAACACAAATACATGATCGTATTCACGCCCCTTAGCTTTGTGTATGGTAGAAATCATAACGCATTGTTGTTCCGATAAATAAACATCTTTCAAGAAAGTTTCACAAATAAACGATTCCCAGTCTGAATAATAACGTTTGCCAGTTTGTTCTGCTTCAAATAGATTTAAGATATTGTTTAGCAATGGTAAATGAACACTACGAAGTAAATAGTTGCGTGTGTTTTGTTTGGCCGCTTCCCATGCATCAGCATCAATCAATTGTTGACCATTTTCATCTTTGCACCAATGCGCTGCTTTTTCTAAGGGTTTGAGATAATGCTGAAAAATCGCCATTTCCAATAAGTTTTTAATCAAAAAATCTTGGTTATCTTGCACCAACTTGCTGTGGATATTGGCTTGATTGAGTACCCCATGCAAACGAATGGCTTCTTGGTTATCTTGCACCAATATCGCTACCGATTGTTGACCATTCAACGCTTGGCGCACTTTTTCCAATAACAAAGGCAACACATCACCCGAATAATCGATATATTCTACTATGCCTGTGTCGGTTTTATGTGCAATAGTGTCTTGGTTTTTCAACCGTTGGGGAATATGGGAGACAAAACGATTGCAAAAGTCCACAATATGACTACCACTACGATAATTTTCCAGCAATTCATATTGTTTTGCACCTTCTCGTTCCAAAAATTCGCGCATATATTGATGACTTGAGCCACAAAATTGATTAATCGTTTGATCATCATCACCCACCATAATCACGCGCATCTCTTCATTTTGCGTCATCAATGCTTGGATAAGATGGTATGAGTTTTTGTTAATATCTTGTGCTTCGTCCAAAACCAATACTTGTTTAGCAATGCGATTGGCTTCTATTTCTCCTGAATTGATTTTTTCGGCAACAGTTTGAATGATTGTTTTGTCATCAATATTACCCACGCGCCCCAATAAGTCGAAGCAATAAGAGTGAAAAGTTTTGATTTCTACAAACGCCGCAGCATGACCTATTAAGGCAATCAAACGTTTTTTAAATTCCTGTACTGCAGTACGCGAAAAGGTTAACATTAATAATTGCTCATGTTTCACATCCTCGAGCTGATATAAAGAAGCCAGTTTATGCACCAAAACGCGCGTCTTACCACTACCTGGGCCCGCCAAAACCACCGCATATTTACTGTCATCTTGCACAATTTGTAATTGTGTGGGCGACAAACCACCAAACAAAGCTTCAAAACGCATGGCGGTCATGTTGCGTTTCATAGCCAGCTGTGCTTCTTCCGTAAAATATTGAGACAAAAAGGTGTTATATTCCAAAGAAAAATAATCTTTTACCATTTGCTCAGCTAGAGATAAATTTTCACGCATTAATTGCGCATACTTGCCCACAATATGAATTTGTTCACGCCGTCTGTCATAATAATTAGATAATTTTTTATAATGCTCTTTGGTATATTGTTTGTGATTATCCATTTGTAAACGTTCAATGCTCAAGCACTGATAGAAGACCAAAAAACCACCTTCAATTTTTAAGCATTCCATGCATAACAAATAAAACAAGGC
>CAKARD010000057.1 GCA_916720425.1 uncultured Kingella sp.
ATATGATACGTAATATTGTAGGTGCATTGATTTACGTGGGTAATGGACGCATGAGTGTGAATGAATTTTCTCAACTCATTCAATTACGCAGTCGTTTGTCTGCGCCGCCTACTTTTATGCCTGATGGTTTATATTTAACAGGCGTGGATTATCCTGAAAAATGGGGGATTCATATGCCTATTTTGCCTACATGGTTATCATAAATAGGGCATTTTCGTTTACAATTGCTTTATCCTTTTTGAATTATAGAATTTTTATGCAAACCGCAGAAATGCTTGATTTAGCCCCCTATGCTCAACGCGCCTATTTGGAATACGCCATGAGCGTCGTAAAAGGGCGTGCCTTGCCTGCTGTGCAAGATGGGCAAAAACCTGTTCAACGGCGCATTTTATTTGCCATGCACCTAATGGGATTAAATTCCCAAGCCAAACCAGTCAAATCCGCTCGTGTTGTGGGCGAGATTTTAGGTAAATACCACCCACATGGCGACAGCTCTGCCTATGATGCAATGGTGCGTATGGCACAAGATTTTACTTTGCGCTATCCATTGCTTGAAGGCGTGGGCAATTTTGGTTCGCGTGATGGCGATCGTCCTGCTGCCATGCGCTATACCGAAGCCAGATTAACGCCATTAGCACAATTATTATTAAGCGAACTGAACCAAGGTACGGTAGATTTCATCCCCAATTATGATGGCGCATTTGAAGAACCTATTTCACTACCAGCACGATTGCCCATGGTTTTACTCAACGGAGCCAGCGGTATTGCTGTGGGTTTAGCAACCGAAATTCCTTCTCATAATCTTAATGAAGTCACTCAAGCTGCCATCGCTTTATTAAAAAAACCCAGTCTCTCAATAGCGGAACTGCGCCAATACTTGCCAGCACCCGACTTTGCAGGGGGCGGACAAATCATCACATCGGATAAAGATTTACAACAAATATATGAAACGGGCAAAGGCTCAATACGTGTGCGTGCGCGATATCAAGTTGAGAAATTGGCACGTGGGCAATGGCGCATCATCGTGTCCGCCCTTCCACCCAATACTTCTACTGCCAAAGTTTTGGCAGAGATTGAGGAACAAATCAATCCCAAAACAGTAAAAAAACAGCCAACCCAAGAACAAATTAACACAAAAAAACTGCTATTAGATTTATTGGAAAAAGTGCGTGACGACAGCGACAATCAGCATCCAGTTCGTCTCATCTTTGAACCCAAATCCAGCAAAATTGATCCTGAGCATTTTATCTATACCCTCATGGCGCAAACCAGTCTAGAAGGCAATGTACCAATTAATTTGGTCATGATGGGTATAGATAATCGTCCAGCACAAAAAAACTTAAAAGACATCTTACAAGAATGGCTGGATTATCGTATCCATACCGTAACATGCCGTTTACAATACCAATTTGATACGGTACAAAAACGCATTCATATTTTAGATGGGCGCATGATGGTATTTTTGCATATAGACCACGTGATTGCTGTAATACGTGAATCCGATTCGCCCAAAGAAGAATTAATGGCACAATTCCAGTTAAGTGAGATTCAAGCAAATGATATTTTGGACATTCGTTTACGCCAATTAGCTCGTTTAGAAGGAATAAAATTAGAACGTGAACTCAAAGATCTACGCCAAGAAGCACAAAAATTGCGCCATTTATTAGATAACGAAAACGATAAGAAAAAACTCATTACCAAAGAAATGCAAGCAGATGCTAAACAATTTGGCGATGAACGGCGCACTCTCATTGCTGCTGCCGAACGCGCTACCTTAACCCAAGCGACTGCTGATGAGCCTATTACGCTGATCTTATCACGTTTTGGTTGGTTACGTGTGCGTGCAGGGCATGATATAGACACCAGCAATATGGCCTTTAAAGAAGGCGACAGTTTGCAACAAGTTTTGCCCACACGTACAGTACAAACAGTGATAGTGTTAGATAATTTAGGACGCAGCTACACCTTAGATCCTGCTGTTATACCCAAAGGACGTGGCAATGGTATTCCTATTAGTTCACTGATTGATATTCAACCAGGTGCCAATATATTAACGCTACTATCTGAGCATGATGGTGATTATCTTTTGCTAGCCAATACAGGTGGTTATGGTTTCATTTGCCCAATAATTGAATTACCTACGCGAGTCAAATCAGGCAAAGTAATCATGAATTTGAATACAGATGAAACCCTGTTAGCACCCTTGTTGTTATCGCGTGAAGATTTAACACAAACCCAACACCATATTGTATTAGCAAGCGCACAACATCACTTATTAGCCTTTAGCTTAGGTGAATTAAAAATTATGGCAAAAGGGCGTGGTTTACAATTAATTCGTCTGGCTAATCATGATAGATTAACCCATATTGCCAAAATTAATACCCCTGATTATCGAGTGGATATCGTGGGCAAACGTGGGGGCAAAAGCCATGAAATCTTACACCTTTCAGATATTATGAATAAACGCGGTCATAAGGGTAAAATATTATCAGTATCAGGCAATATTGAACAAATTAGGGTGGCTGAATGATGAAATTTTTATCTATTCGCAATTATGAACAAAATTGGGATGAACGCAGTCAACGCGTATTGAGCATTTTAAATATTGCGCGTATTACGATTTTATTTTCCTTGTTAATTTTTTTAGCGGTTATCCATAATCTCAAAGATAGCACCTTCACCACGACAACCTATTTACCCATGGTACGTAACGAGTTGTGGATACAGATTTGGTGCGGGATTTACGGCTTCATTATTATGGTGAGCCTGGCTCATCCTTCTTGGCAAGTGCAAAAACATCATGTTATGCCTAACGCCAGTGCCGTAATAGACATTACCATGATTGCCATATTAACCGCTTTAGCGGGTGGTACTGGATCGGGCTTTGGGATTTTACTGTTGCCCTTTTTAGCCACATCATGTTTGTTAAGCCATGGCAACTATCCATTGTTATATGGTAGTTATGCTTCATCTTTAGTATTATCAGAGATCATTTGGCGTTATAGCCAAAATGATCATAGTAACAGTTTGGCTCTATTTACAGGACAAATTTTACTCATTGGTGCGTGTTACACCGTGCCACTACTCACATCTTTATCTGCTAGGCATTTGGCACAAACCGATGATTCTCTACGCGAACATCAAAACGCCTATGAACAATTGAGCGCACTCAATAAAATTGTGGTTAATCGTATGCAAGAAGCAGTGTTGGTGGTTGATGATACACAACGCCTCTGGTTATACAATCGTCAAGCCAAAGAATACTTCCCAGATATTGACCAAAGTGAACTGGCCACATTTACCCAAGAATTGATCGTACGATCGCGCATTGAACCCAATTATGAATTTGAAAGTACCATAGAATTAGAACATCAACTCATGCACATTCGTGCCATACCATTGGTTAACAACAATACACGCTTATTAATGCTGTTTATCCGTTCAGATAAAGAACGTCAAATTGAAGCACAAACGGTAAAATTGGCTTCTTTGGGCTTATTGACCGCCAATTTGGCGCATGAAATCCGTAATCCTTTATCTGCCATGCGTCAGGCCAGTGGTTTATTGGCAGAAAGTGCCGAAGAAAGCAATCTGCCTAATATAGAACGATTAAGTAATATTATAGAAAAAAATATCGGGCGGATTGATAAAATGATAGAAGAAGTCTCTGCCTTAAATAAACGGGATAAGATCAATACCGAAATTATTAACTTAGTAAAATTTTGGCAAAATTTTGCACAAGAATTCCAACTCACCCGCCCAGAATCACAAGGTTGTCTCACCTTAGATATACCACGTGAACGTTTTGATGTATTGTTTGATGCCATGCATTTGCAACAAATATTGTGGAACTTGTGTAATAACGCATGGCGGCACTGTAAAAAACAAAAAAACAGTATAATCGTTAGTATTCGCCACTATGGCAATCGCTATGTGGCTTTGCGCGTATGGGATGATGGCACAGGGGTTCCCGAGTCTGTACAAGTACATTTATTTGAACCTTTCCAAACTACCGAAGCCGAAGGCACGGGTTTAGGTTTATACGTAGGACGTGAATTGGCACACGCCAATAGAGGTGATTTGCAATATTTAGCTCACGCCAAATCCTTTGAATTGACTTTACCGAGATACCAACATGACAAAAAATAGTTTGAATCGCCCCGTTTTAGTGGTTGATGATGAAGCTGATATTCGTGATTTAATGGAAATGACTTTGCTTAAGATGGGCTTAGCCGTAGAGGTTGCCGAAGGCGTACGCGCTGCCATTAAAAAACTAGACAGTAACAAATATTCTTTAGTATTAACTGATATCCGTATGCCAGACGGATCAGGTTTAGAAGTCGTGCAACACATTACTCACAATAGTATGGATACGCCTGTTGCTGTGATTACCGCCTTTGGTAATGCTGATCAAGCGGTGCAAGCACTCAAAGAAGGGGCTTTTGATTATTTGCAAAAACCCATTACACTGGCGCAATTACGCACATTAGTTAAATCCGCTATTAAAGTGCAAGATAATTGCACGCCTATAGCTCCCATTGCCCAAGCTGAATCCATTCCCCCTGTCCCCTACCCTTCTCCAGTAACCACGCCCAGCCCTGTTACAGAATCCACCGATGAATGGAATGATAATGATTGGCAAGACGCACTCAATAGTTTAAATGATGCGCAAACCACTGGTATTCACACCACATTTCAACGTCCTGTGTCCCGCTCATCAGCCAATAATTCGTCTATAACCAAGCGTAGCAAACCTGTTTTACCTGTCAGCAATTTAAAAGTGGAAGCCGATTTACCACGTTTATTGGGTTCATCACCACAAATAGAAACCGCACGCCAGTTAATTCGCAAACTCGCCAATACTACTGTACCTGTTTATATTTCGGGGGAAAGTGGTTCAGGTAAAGAACAAGCGGCACGCAGCATACACGAACTTTCGCCACGTCATGATAAACCATTTATTGCAGTTAACTGTGGTGCCATACCCGAAAATTTAATGGAAAGCGAATTTTTCGGCTACAAAAAAGGTAGTTTTACTGGCGCAGATCAAGACCGTTTAGGCTTTTTTCAACACGCCCATGGTGGCACACTATTTTTAGACGAAGTTGCCGATCTCCCCCTTGCCATGCAGGTTAAATTGTTGCGTGCCATACAAGAAAAAGCCGTTCGTCGGATTGGTGATCCACATGAAACCCATGTAGATGTACGCATTATTTCTGCTACACACAAAAATCTTGCCGCGTTGGTAGAAAGCGGCGCATTCCGTCAAGACTTGTTTTATCGCCTAAACGTGGTAACACTTAATATGCCCAGCTTGCGTGAAATGCACGAAGATTTAGCCAATCTAATCGACTACTTATTGCACAAACACCATTCGGGCAATATTGCCATGACGCCTGAAGCACGTGAAGCCCTACTACGCTATAACTACCCTGGAAATTTCCGTGAATTAGAAAACATCCTAGAACGTGCCGTTGCGCTTGCTAATAACAATATAATTGATGTAGATGATTTGCAAATTCATGTTGACCCACTCAATGGCACACCCACCGTTCCCGAAGGAAGCAATCAGCATCAAATCATCAATGGTTTACCCAATTTTCATATGGGTAGTACACAAATTCAAGACTATTTGGACGACATAGAACGCCAAATTTTAGAATATGCCTTACGTTTAACCCAAGGCAATCGCACTCAAGCTGCTAAAACATTGGGTATCAGTTTTCGTTCCATGCGCTATCGCTTGGAACGTCTAAATATAGAATGAGAACTAACAATGAATATTAAAATGATGGTTGGATTAGGCAATATTGGCAGTGAATATGAACACACACGCCATAATGTTGGATTTTGGTTCATGGATGCATTAGCGGCACAATGGCATGTCAGCTTGCGCCCCGAAAAAAAATTTTTTGGGGATGTAGCTCGTGTTTCTCGTTCCGAAGGAGAAATTTGGTTACTCAAACCCAGTACCTACATGAATTTATCGGGCAAAGCCGTTGCAGCATTAGCACAATTTTACAAAATTGCTCCAGAACAAATTTTGGTCATACACGATGAATTAGATATTCCTTGCGGACAAATTCGCTTTAAACAAGGTGGGGGCAACGGTGGGCACAACGGCTTAAAAGATATACAAGCGCAATGCGGCACACCCAATTTTTATCGTTTACGCTTGGGCATAGATCACCCTGGTGATCGAAATTTAGTAATAAGTTACGTACTAAATAAACCCAGTCCTACTGAGCGTGATTTAATAGACAATAGTATCACCAAATCATTACGCGCCCTACCCGACATCTTGTCAGGTAAAAAAGAAGAAGCTGTGCGTTATTTGCACAGCAAAACCGTGTAAAATTCTGGATTAGAACACGCCTTGCATCATGCAATACGTGTTCATGATTCATAAGAAAATGCACCACGCCAATACAAATAAACCAGCAATACTAAATTACCCACAGCCACAACCGCATACAACAACACAATACTATCAAACAACATCAATAAAATTGCACTAAGTATCGCTGCTGCCACCATAAAAATAGCATTGATAATATTATTTGCTGCAATAGCTTGAGCGCGAAATTCGTCACTAGCAACCAGTTGCAACCACGTATAAAGCGGTACAGAGAAAAAACCACCACAAAACCCAATACCCAACATGACTAACATCATTGGATAAGCTTGTGCGTGTGCTAGAAAACTTAATAAACCATCTAAAGATGTTTGTGCATCAAAAGTAAATCCACGGGCTAGCCACACCAATATCCCACCAAATACCGCTAAACCTATTGTACCAAACACCACCAGTTTTAAACGCAAATAACCATGGCTTAATTTAGCGCATAATACTGAACCCATCGCGATACCAATAGAAAACAAGGCCAACATAAGATTAAATACATTTGCATTGCCATGTAAATGTGTCTGCACAAACGTAGGAAGCTGTGTTGTATAAACCGACCCAACAAACCAAAACCATGAAATACCAATCATAGCAGTAAATAATTGACGTTGTTGTAAAGTTTGGCGCAACAAGCCTTTAGTTCCACGTAAAATATGCCAGTCGATCATCGCATTTGGCGTAAAGCTGGAAGCAGAAGGCATAAACATACTGGATAACAATCCCAATAACGCAATCATACAGACAACCACTGTTAACACCCAAGCACCTTCTCCCGCCAATGCCGTTCCCATCATTTGTCCAAATAAAATGGCTAAAAATGTTCCAGATTCAATGAGACCATTCCCTGCCAACAATTCCCGTTCACGCAAATATTCGGGTAAAACGGCATATTTAACAGGACCAAATAATGTAGATTGCGTCCCCATCAAAAACAAGCACAATAATAATAACGGCGCAGATGCATAAAAGAATCCGATTCCTGCTAAAGCCATAATGATGACTTCTAAGATTTTGGTTATCTTAGCAAGATAAGCTTTATCCATTCGTGTGGCCAACTGACCCGATAGTGCAGAAAACAAAAAATAAGGCAAAACAAACAACAAGGCTGCTAAATTCAGTATTTGTCCTGCAGGTAAATAGGCATTTTGTCCCAAACCATGAAAACTAATAAGTACAAACAAGGAATTTTTGAATACATTATCATTAAATGCACCCAAAAATTGAGTTCCAAACAAAGGTGCAAATCGTCGTGTCCATGCAAATGAAAAATCTGAACTCATGATGATGCCTTATCCTGTGTATGAGGTGTATCATCATCCATTAAAATACGATGCGCTGGTCCTTCCAAATCGTCAAACTGACCATTTTTACCCGACCACCAAAAAAAATACCCCATTGCAAACGCTAAAATAATGCTAATTGGAATGAGAATATACAAACTCTCCATTTTATATTGCTCCTGTTAAATCACCCAATATGAAGCATTCTGAATCGATTTTTAACCATTCTTGCGCCATTGTGCCACATAACACACCATGATTATCATGTATTTCCACTTTATCGCCAACCATCTCCCAAAATAGCGCACCTTGATTTTGCCATTGTTCTAATCGTGGAACGTTAACATCTTGCACCACACGTACAGCAAGCTGCCCACTTTGGTAAGTTTGCTCATCATCAGCCAACATCATTAAAAAACCCACATGCGTCCCATCAGGTAAAGAAAGCGAGAACTGTCGCATAACGTTATCTCAAAAAAATAAATGCCTGTTTTACTGCTTAGACTATGATAAAAATGTAAAATTTTGTCTATTAATAAAATTT
>CAKARD010000058.1 GCA_916720425.1 uncultured Kingella sp.
GGAATTTAGGGGATTTTGGGGAATTTTGCAAAGGTCTCCTAATGTACCCATATGTAAAGCAATGCTGGCTGCCATAAATTTACCAAATAAGTTGTAATCGCTAAATTTAATATCAGCTAAAATTTTGCCACTATATTGATCAATATGCATGGTACGATCGGCAAAGGGGCTAATCATGTCATAACTCATGGAGTCTTGAGATAAGGTCCATACGCCTGTGTCACCTTTGGGTAGATTGAGTTGATAGCGTCCTTGAAAGCCTACTTCACGTGCAAAACGATCTACGGTTTCTAAAGTTATGGGTTCGCTGGATTTAATACCATCTTCACCCATCGTGGATCCTGATTGAGGCATGGAGGTTAATTCCAAAACCCAAGGTGCTTCTTTGGTTTTGCCATCATTTAATACTTCACCATGTGTGGGCAAAACAGATTCTGGTATCGGTGCAACACCCCATTTTCCTGCGGGAAATTGACTCCAAGCTTGTACCATTTTGCCACCCCAAATACCAGCCCAAGCCATACCAGATAAACAAAATAGTAGTAAAATCAAACCTATCCATGAACCTATCGCACCGTGTAAACTGCGCCATGCGTTACGACCTTTGCCTAATTTAGGGAAAAATAATGTGTGCCATGAACCTTGTTTTACCCACCACAAATAAAATCCTGTAATAATCATCAAGATCGTCAAGGCAGCAGCTGTTTCTAAGAGATAATCGCCTACAGTACCTAATAAAATATCGCTGTGGATTTCGTCCATAGTGTGATACCAACCTTGATTGCGTGGCATGGTATTGACCACTTTTGCTGTGTAGGGATCAACCGCCACCATGCTTGCTTTGCCATCATTATTTACCCGAAAAATAGCCACCATATCCTCGGCACGCGGTGCGATATATTGCACCACTGAAGCCGTGTCAGCATGAATAAATTGGCGTGCTGCTTCGGCCTGAACAGATAGAGGTTGGACGACAGCTTGTGGTGTAACGTGAATGCGTTCGCCTTCCTTACCGGTTATATTGGCAAACAGCAACATGCCCAATCCAGTTGCTGCCAGCAAAGTTAAAAATGGAGTGATTAAAATACCAGCATAAAAATGCCAACGCCATACAGTAAAATAATGACGATTGGTTTGTTGTTCAGAAGTTTGAGTTTGCATTCAAAATGATTTCCTATTGAATTTAAAAATATTTTTGTAAATTAACGTTAAATTTGCATTTTAATATAAAAAATGAAATATCCAATATAAAAATTTGTTATTTAGCTGGCTGATTATTAGTAATAAAAATCATTAAATAAGATAAAGCCATCAAACCACGCAATCGCCCTCAGTTTTCTATGAGCAAAGGGCAATTTGATATCACGATTAATGATGGTGAGTAATATCAAGTTCATGCAGGATTTGTATTGTGTTTCGGTGGGTAAGTAATCACTCATTAAAAGAAAAAGATTATCATTTAAAATAAATTACTTATCGAAAAAAGTAAAAAATGCCAATATTTGCACAAGTCTCTTGACCCATTACACAAAATTACATAAAGTATGTATTTACAAGCATAATTAGCTTGTTTTTCATTACATCATAATTAAAAAGAAACCATATATGAACACAAATACTTCGCAAGTCAGTGGCAAACCCACCGATGTGTACTTTTTCGGTACATGCATTTTGGATATGTTCATGCCCGAAGCGGGTATGGATGCGATGAGTTTGCTTGAATCATTGAATATCAATGTGCATTATCCTATGGAACAAAGCTGTTGCGGTCAGCCTGCGTTTTCATCAGGACGCCCAAAAGAAGCTTTAGATGTTGCTAAAGCGCAATTAGATTTATTTCCTGAAGATTGGCTGATTGTTGTGCCATCAGGTTCGTGTGGTGGCATGATGCGTCATCATTGGCCTGTGATGTTTAAGGATACGCCATATGAAGCGCAAGCTAAAGAAGTGGCTTCTCGTGTGGTGGAATTTACCAATTTCTTAGTGGATATTGGCTATCAACCAGAAGATAAAGGTGAGAAAGTAAAAGTAGCTGTCCATACCTCTTGTTCAGCACGCCGTGAAATGGGCGTACATTTAACGGGTTGGAAATTGATAGACAGCTTAGAAAATGTAGAACGCGTTGTGCATGACCATGAAAGTGAATGTTGTGGTTTTGGCGGCACATTTTCGGTCAAACATCCCGACATTTCTGGTGCTATGGTAACCGATAAGGTAGCGGCGCTAAAAGAAACCCAAGCGGTAGAAATCATCAGTGCTGATGCGGGTTGTATGATGAATATTGGCGGTAAAATTGAAAAAGATGAGCCTAATATGCCACGTCCCAAACATATTGCAACTTTCTTGGTAGAACGCACAGGGGTAAAAGCATGAGCGCACGCGATAATATCTTAGCTAAATTACGCAAGGCCAATCCTTATCCAATGGCAGCACCCAAAACCGATGAATATTATATACAAATGTCACCCACTTGGGACGATGATGTCGCTCGCCTGAAACACTGGGCAAAAACCATGCGTGCTGTGAAAACTGAAATTTTTTGGGTGCATGAGGATGATTGGGAACAAACATTAGTTGACGTAGCGCAACAAAAGGGCTTGAAAAATATGCTGTTGTCGCCTCAAACAGCACATGGTAAACGTGCACAAAAGGCGATTGAAAAAGCCAATATTCAACCGCGCACCTTTGATAAGCCAATTGATGATTGGAAAGATGAGTTTTTTGCCCAAATTGATTCAGGATTTACCACCTCTTTATGTGGCATTGCACATACAGGCACGTTGATGCTGGTGTCTTCTCCCGAAGAGCCACGCAGTCAAAGTCTTGTTCCGCCTGTACATTTTTGCTTATTTGATACACAAAAAATGTATAGCACATTTTATGCTGCTATGACACAAGAAAAATTGGCAGAAAATATGCCTACAAATGTGATTTTGATATCTGGTCCATCGAAAACTGCTGATATTCAATTAACATTAGCATTTGGTGCGCATGGTCCGCGTGATTTGGTTGTTTTAGCCATATTGCCTAAAAATATCAACCCTGCAGATTTGGAGGAAACTGTATGAATGCTCAAGTAATCAAAATTCATCCTCGCCCTGAAACATTCAAACAAAATGCAAAGGCAGCATTAGCAGATAAACCATTACGTAAAAGTTTGCGTACTGCCATGGATATGTTGATGACTAAGCGTAAAATTGCTTTGTCTGATGAGCATGAATTGCAACTCTTGCGGACACAATGTGAACACATACGCCAATATGCTTTATCAAAATTGCCTGATTTATTGGTTCAATTAGAAGAGAATTTGACCAAACATGGTGTAAAGGTTCACTGGGCAGAAACCCCTGATGAGGCTTGTCAAATCATTCACAATATTGTGATGGAACACAATGGTAAATTAATGGTAAAAGGCAAATCTATGGTAAGTGAAGAAATTGAGCTTAACCATTATTTGCAAGATCGCGGCATTAAAGCAGTAGAAAGTGATTTAGGCGAATTTATTGTCCAAATGGCGGGTGAAAAGCCTACACATATCGTGATGCCTGCTATTCATAAAACCAAAGAACAAGTTAGCGAACTGTTTCACCAAAATTTAGGAACAGAGTTAACCAATGATGTAGATAGATTGACAGGTTTTGCGCGCCAAGCTTTGCGTGATGTGTATCGTACTGCGGATGTGGGCTTAAGTGGTGTAAATTTTGCTGTGGCAGAAACAGGTACTTTGTGCTTGGTAGAAAATGAAGGCAATGGTCGTTTGTCTACCACAGTGCCACCTGTGCATATTGCGATTACAGGTATTGAAAAAGTTGTAGAAAAACTGACCGATGTCGTTCCTTTGTTTAGTCAACTGCCTCGTACTGCGATTGGTCAAAATATCACAACCTATTTTAATATGATTACAGGACCACGTCGTTGTAAAGAGTTAGATGGGCCACAAGAAATGCATTTGGTGTTGTTGGATCATGGACGTACACAAGCTTATGGTGAAGAACAAATGCGTCGTTCTTTACAATGTATTCGTTGTGGTGCATGCATGAATCATTGTCCTGTTTACACTCGTGTGGGTGGCGCAGCATATGGCACAACCTATCCAGGCCCTATTGGCGAAATTATTTCACCACATTTAATCGGCTTAGAAACCACGCGTGATTTGCCCACAGCTTGTACTATGTGTGGTGCATGTGTGGAAGTTTGTCCTGTAAAAATTCCTATTACCGAACAAATGCAACGTTTGCGTGTAGAAGCGCAACGTTCACCTGATGAAAAAGTGGCTTATCCTATTAGAGGACAGGGCGCATCATACAGTATAGGTGAAAGCATTGCATGGCGCGTATTTGATGGTTCATTCGCTAACATTAAATCTTATCGTGCTTTAGGTTGGGCCGCCACAACTTTCCGTGCATTGACACCACCTTGGCAAGCTAATTGGACGCAAAATCATGTTCCCATGCGCCCTGCAGCAAAAACTTTACATCAATTGGTAAAAGAGAAAAAAATGGGTTAGAACGATTAATGTTTTAAGCGTAGGCATGATTACGAATAAAACATGAATATATTCTCAAGCAGATAAAGCAAGTTCATGGATTGAGCTTGCTTTTTTAATGAAGAAAGTCTCATTAAAACGAAAATTTTAAATGGAAGCTAAGTGGTATAATCCATCTTCCAAAAAGCACTCTTATCAGGAATACGATCATGTCTTGTGAACATATTGAAATGCAATACAGCACATTCCCCAAAACACCTAACAATCCTCTATTAGAACCCATGTTTTTGGGACAACCCGTAAATGTTGCTCGCTATGATCAACAGCGTTATGAAGTATTTGAAAAGTTAATTGAAAAACAAATTTCGTTTTTTTGGCGTCCAGAAGAAGTGGATCTATCTCGTGATCGTATTGATTATGCTAACTTGCCAGAACATGAAAAACACATATTCATTAGCAATTTAAAGTATCAAACTTTATTAGATAGCATTCAGGGACGTAGTCCAAATATGGGGTTTTTGCCTTTAGTGAGTTTGCCTGAACTAGAAACGTGGATTGAAACATGGTCATTTTTTGAAACCATACACAGTCGCAGTTATACGCATATTATCCGTAATATTGTTAACGACTCTAGCGTGGTATTTGATGATATTGTACAAAATAAATATATTCTAGCGCGTGCTGAAGATATTGCTTGTTATTATGATGATTTGATTGAATATACTCAGTATTTTAATTTATTAGGCGAAGGCTTGCATCAAATTAATGGTAAAACCGTAGCGATTAATATACATGAATTAAAAAAGAAAATGTATTTGTGTTTGATGTGTGTAAATGTTTTAGAGGCCATTCGTTTTTATGTGTCTTTTGCGTGTAGCTTTGCTTTTGCTGAACGGGAACTGATGGAGGGTAATGCAAAAATTATCAAATTAATTGCACGTGATGAAGCCTTGCACTTAACCAGCACTCAACATATCTTAAATATTATGCGTAGCGGTAAAGATGATCCTGAAATGGCGCAAATTGCACAAGAATTAGAACAAGATTGTTTTGAGTTATTTAAAAAAGCGGCTGAACAAGAAAAGGAATGGGCAAATTATTTGTTTAAAGATGGTTCTATGATAGGTTTGAACCGTGATATTTTGTGTCAATATGTGGAATACATTACTAATCATCGTATGGTTGCAGTCGGCTTGGAAATGGCTTTTCCCAATTCAACACAAAATCCCATCCCTTGGATCAACGCGTGGTTATCTTCAGATAATGTACAAGTGGCACCACAAGAAGTGGAAATTAGTTCTTATTTAATTGGACAAATTGATGCTGAAGTCAAAACAGAAGAGCTGGAGGATTTTGAGTTATAAAAAGATGCGACATATTAAGACAACCAATAGTCAATTAGATTTATTGGAAGGCGAAAATCTACTGACGGCGTTGTTGCAAACCCATCATGCAATAGAATATCAATGTCGCAGTGGTTATTGTGGTTCGTGTCGCGTTAAATTATTATCAGGTCGGGTATCCTATCCGCAAACACCTATGGCATTTATTCAAGCTGATGAAATTTTACCGTGTTGTTGTTATGTGGAGACGGATATTGAGATTGTTTGCTCTTTAAAACTAAGCAATGATACTAAATAAATACGTGTCACGGCACGTGTTTATTTAGTTTGATTTGTCGCTTTATTTTTCATTAATGATGCTCTGTGCCATTTTATCTAAGCCAGTATCTAAACTTTCTAGCATGGCAGGGTAACCGTTACCTTGTTGTGGGGTACTGACATGAAATGCAATACTTGGTTTTCCTTGCCATTGTCTGTAACCATTGATTTCAGTTTCTCCTGTATAACTACCTTGAAAACGATCAAAATATAGCGTGAGTGAAGTTGTTTCCGTAACTTTGCTGGGAACAAAACACCATTTTTGGCTGTATTGGTTTAATTTATTTACTACAGAGGCGGTGAGCATTTCGTCTAAGGGTGCGGCCCATAGGTTTTGTTGTGCAAAATTAAGTGTGTATGAATGGGTTTGATAAAGCAGACTATTGCTTTTTAATGGCGTAGCGAGCAATACTCTTACCCCTATACTGGGGGCGGTATGAGTACAATTTTTTAATGCGCTATCAGGTAATTGGTAATATTGGATTTGAGAGGGCGTGCTACTACAGGCCACTAAGAGTAAGGTTATGCTCAATATGTGTTTTTTCATTACTTGTCCTTTATTTGCCTTTGGGAATAGGATCTTTACTGCTACGATTAAAAATCAGAGCATTAGGTTGTTCTTTTAGTGTATTAATCACAGGTTGTACATTTTGTAAGGTTTGATCTAAACTATCTAAAGTATTTTGCACATCTTGATAGATGGGTGATTGTGGTGATACGCCTTGTAAGGTTTGGCGCAATTCACTTAATGTTTTGTTTAATTGCTCAGGCAGTTGTTGTGTACTCTTTTGTGTAACCCATTTATTGGCAGAAGTCAGCATGGTTTGTGCTGATTTTAGAGTTTGACGTAATTCTTTCAAATTGCCATTGAGTTCACCTATAGTTTTATCTAGTGGTAATGCATTAAATTTGTTTAATAGTTGTGATACTTGTGCTTGCAAATTATCCAAACCACCACCACGTGTAGCTATGACAAGATCACCACCGTACTCATTTTGTGGTTTGAGTATGGGATCATGGTTATCTTTGTTTTCTTCTAGTGAAACCAGTTTGCTTCCCAAAATCAGATTATTGCTTGCTAAGGTTGCGATTAAACCTTGATGTAAAGCTGTTTGAATGGTATTTTGCCAATAACTTTTATCTTGTTTATGTTCGTTCTGATCAATGCGATCGGGGTCTATGCGTAAACGTACAGGAATATAACCGTTTTTGAATAAATGTTGTTGGTCATTATTTTGAAAATAGGGAACTTCAGCAACAGTACCAATGCGTAGGCCTTTATATTCAACGGGGGCACCTACATCTAACCCTTTGATAGAACTATTAAAAAATGCTACATAATACAATGTTCTTTCATTGGGTTGATTTTCAATTTCGGCACGATTATTGTGTATGGTAAAAGTGCTTTCATTTTGTACACTTGTGGCTTGAGTACTTTGTGGCGTGTCAAAAGCAATGGCACCTGATAATAATGCGGAAATAGGGGGGCTATCAATGCTCACACCGCCACCGTTTAGGTGCACATTAATGCCACTGTCTAACCAAAACTGACTGGCAGAATTGATCAAACTCTCGTTAGGGCTTTGGATAAAAATGCTATATTGTACGGTTTGATCGGTTGGGTTAAATTTTGCACTTTCTACTGTTCCAACAATATGATTTTCATAAAGTACAGGGCTGCCTACATTAATCATACGACTATTTTTGCCTGACAATTTTAATCGCAAACCACTTTGTCCCAAAGCAGTAATGGGTGGTAAATCGGCAACTTCAAATTTATCTTCATGTTCTGTGCTTTTTCCTGGATCTAGGGCAATATATGAACCTGAAATGAGTGTTCCTAAACCAGTTACACCATTTTGATCTATGCGCGGTTTGACAATCCAAAATTGACTGTCTTTACGGATAAGATTGGCATTGTCGGGATTAATTTTTGCGGTCAGCTCTACGCCTTGCTGATTGTTGCGCAAACGAATATGCGTGATACGTCCCACTTCTACATTTAATACGCGTATGGTCTTGCTGTTAATAGCACCAC
>CAKARD010000059.1 GCA_916720425.1 uncultured Kingella sp.
TGATGTAGTATTGTTGCATGGCTGTTGTCATAATCCGACAGGCATAGACCCCACTCCCGAACAATGGGAAGCACTTGCTAAAATGGCATCAAAAAACAAATGGTTACCCTTATTTGATTTTGCCTATCAAGGTTTGGCGCATGGCTTGGAACAAGATGCACAAGGATTACGTATTTTTGCACAACATAATCCAGAATTGTTGATTGCTAGTTCCTATTCCAAAAATTTTGGTATGTATAATGAACGTGTGGGGGCATTTACTTTGGTTGCCAGTAATCAGGATATTGCCCAACGTGCATTAAGTCAAGCCAAAACCATTATTCGTACGCTATATTCTAACCCAGCTTCACATGGCGCAGCAACGGTTGCCATGGTGTTAAATGATTCCGTGCTCAAAGCACAATGGGAAGAAGAATTAAATCAAATGCGTGAACGCATCAAATTCATGCGTCAAAAATTGGTTACCACACTAAAAGAATGTGGTGTAACACAAGATTTTGATTTTATTATAGAACAAAATGGTATGTTCTCATTTAGCGGTTTAACACCTGAACAAGTGGATACATTGCGTCAAGACTTTGCAATTTACATAGTACGTTCGGGACGCATTAATGTCGCAGGAATTACCGAAGATAATTTACGTTATCTGTGTGAAAGTATTGTTAAGGTATTGTGATAATAAAAAATCGTGAATGCATTATGTACTATGCATTCACGATTTTAATGATATTAAGATTTATTTTTTAACATTTCAATTAAATGGCTAAGTTTTTTACGCCCCTCTTCGTGGCTAACAATTTTTTCACCTCCTTTACGTCCCAAAATTTCTAATTCCTCTTGTGGCATTTCATCAAAAAAGCGACTGGGCTCTGGAAATTGCCACACACCCATACGTTTACGTTTTAGACAATGTGTCATGGTTAATTGCTTTTTGGCGCGCGTGATTCCTACATACATGAGGCGACGTTCTTCGTCCAAACGGCCTTCTTCTATGCTATCGGTATGAGGGAATAAACCCTCTTCGCAACCGACTAAATAGACATATGGATATTCCAAACCTTTGGCAGCATGCAACGTGGATAATTTTACCGCATCCATCTTTTCTTTATCTTTACCTTCTAGCAAGGTCATTAAAGCAATGGTTTGAGTTAATTCAATCAGATTTTTGTCATCATCCTGTCCTTTTTGTGCCAGCCATTGCGCCAATTCTTGCACATTACGCCAACGGTTTTCTGCGACTTTAGGATTATCATGGTTCTGGTTGAATAAATGCTTTTCGTATTGAATATCATGCAATAAATCTTGCACAATTTCGCCTGCATTTTCTATTTGGGTACGCTGTTTATAATAGTTAATTAAAGCGATGAATTGTTGTACTGCTTCACGTCCTGCGCTGGGTAATTGTGCTAAGGCATGGATGCTTTGCCCAGCATAAAACAAGCTACATTCATGCTGTTTAGCGTATTCGTTTAATTTGCCCAAAGTGGTTTCACCGATGCCACGTTTGGGTGTGGTGGCGGCGCGTAAAAATGCAGGATCATCTTCTTGATTAGCAATCAGTCGTAAATAGGACATAAAATCTTTAATTTCAGCTTTATCATAAAAGCTCTGTCCCCCCGAAATCTGATAAGGAATTTTGGTAGAACGCAAAGCCGTTTCAAATAATTTAGCTTGATGATTACCGCGATACAAAATAGCAAAATCAGCGTAATTTGCCCCAGTAATCAATTTTTGATGGGCGATCTGATTAACCACAAAATGCGCTTCATGCTCCTCATCTTGGCAGGCAACGATACGTACCATATCACCCATTCCCAAGTTTGACCACAAAGTTTTAGGGAAAAGTTTGGGGTTATGGCTAATCACTTGATTGGCAATTTTTAGAATTCGTGCGGTAGAACGATAATTTTGTTCCAGTTTAATAATTTTAAGTTGTGGATAATCTTCATTAAGACGACGCAGATTTTCCATATTTGCCCCACGCCATGCATAAATAGATTGATCATCATCACCCACAGCAGTAAACATGCCCTCCAAACCGACCAATAAGCGTAATAAGGCATACTGACATGCATTAGTATCTTGGCATTCATCAATTAATAAATAACGCAAGCGTTTTTGCCATTTTATGCGTATATCACTATTTTGTTGCAATAATTGCGTGGGCAATACAATTAAATCATCAAAATCTACGGCTTGATAGTGGCGTAAGGTTTCTTGATAGGAAGCATAAATTTGTGCAGTTTTGTGCTGCCAATCATCTTGCGCTTGAATTAATACATCTTCTGGAGATTGTAAATTATTTTTCCATAGTGAGATTTGATGCTGTGTATTAAATACCATTTCACGTCCTGAGGTACCTAATAATTCAGTAATAATTTTGGCACTGTCTGATGAATCTAAAATAGAAAAATGTTTTTTATAGCCGATGTGTGTGGCTTCTTCGCGTAAAATACGCATACCCAAAGCATGGAAAGTGCACACGGTTAAACCACGTGTTTGTTCTTTGCTTAAACGTTGTTGGATGCGCTCTTGCATTTCTTTGGCGGCTTTGTTGGTAAAGGTAATGGCAGCGATGTGATGCGCTTTATACTGGGCTTGAGTGATCATGTAGGCAATTTTTTCAGTAATGACACGTGTTTTACCACTGCCTGCACCTGCTAACACAAACAACGCCCCACCTAAATATTCCACCGCTTCTTTTTGCTGAGGATTAAGTTGCATAGATTTTGTCCAAATAAATATATTGTACTGTTACGTGATTTCTTGATTCAAGTGAAAAGGAAAGTAAAAAACCGTTTGGAATATTGCTCTATTTTCCGTTAGAATAGATACATTAATCCTTTTTACAAGAATAACGGAGTAATAAATGACAACCAAAGGACAACTATTACAAGATCCATTTTTAAACGCCTTACGTAAGGAACATGTACCAGTATCTATTTATCTAGTTAACGGCATTAAATTGCAAGGTCAAGTAGAATCATTTGATCAATACGTTGTGCTATTACGTAACACATCAGTCACACAAATGGTTTACAAACATGCGATTTCTACTATTGTGCCAGCGCGTTCAGTGAGTGTGCAACATGACGGCAGTAAACCACCTCAACGTCCTACTTTACAACAAGTAGAAACCATAGAAGCAGAAGAGAATATTGAATAACTTCAATCCCACTATGAAGTGGGATTTTTTGTTATCTACCCAATAGATTATTAATAGGAACAAAGGAAAATAGTATTTTGTCTAATAATACAGCTGTTTTTGTTGTCAGTCATAAACCATTTTTGCCTCCTTTGGATCCAGTATATATTCCCATTCAAGTTGGCTATGGAGAAAGTTTGGGATTTTTAAGAGATAATCAGCAAGAAAATATTTCAGAAAAGAATACCACTTTTTGTGAACTTACAGCTTTATATTTTATCTGGAAAAATATTGATGTACCTAATGTAGGTTTGGTACATTATCGTCGTTATTTTCAGGTTAGAAATCAAAATTGGCAGAGGTTGCGTTATACAATATTGCGTTGGCAAGGTAAAGCATTATGTGGTCGTTTTCGTATTGCAACCAAACAGGATTTTGAGACATTATTGCAACACTATGATTGGATAATCCCTGAAGCTTATCATTTAGGAACTCACAGTGTGCGAGAACATTATGCGGCGTACCATAAAATTCAAGACTGGGTGTGTGTTAAGCAATTGGTGGCTGAAATGTCACCAGAATATCTCTCTGATTTTGAAATCGTTGAACATTCTTTTGATATACATACTTACAATATGTTTGTTAGCAAAAAAAAATGGTTAGACGAATATTGTGAATGGTTGTTTCCTATTTTATTTGCGCTGGAGCGGCATATAGATATTACTGAGTATGATATGTATAATAAAAGAGTAATAGGTTTTATAGCAGAGCGTCTATTTAATGTATGGCTCAACCATCATAAAATACGGTTTAAAATAAAAACATTATCTGTCATCATGACAGAAAAAGGAAATAAATTATGAAATTTTTATGTGTAGGTGCAGGTTTTTCTTGTGCCGTTATTGCGCGTGAGTTGGCTCGAGCGGGACATCAAATAACAGTGATTGATAAACGTGATCACAGTGCTGGAAATTGCCATTCAAAACGAGATGAAGAAACAGGCGTGATGGTTCATGTATATGGGCCACATATTTTTCATACAGATAATGAAACAGTTTGGGAATATATTAAACAGTTTGGTGAATTTATGCCTTTTACTAATCGTGTAAAAGCCATTAGTGGTGGTCAAGTTTATTCTTTACCTGTCAATTTACATACAATTAATCAATTTTATGGTAAAACTTTCTCACCAACTGAAGCTAAAGAATGGATTACTAAACAATCTGATCAAACCATCACAGAGCCTAAAACTTTTGAAGAGCAGGCAATGAAATTTGTTGGCAAAGATTTATATCAAGCCTTTTTCAAAGGTTATACCGCTAAGCAATGGGGCGTATCACCCACTCAATTACCTGCTAGTATCTTGAAACGTTTGCCAGTTCGGTTTAATTATGATGACAATTATTTCTCTCATCCATTTCAAGGTATGCCAAAAAATGGTTACACTGATGTTGTAAATAATATTTTGAATCATGAAAATATTACTGTGCAATTAAATACACCGTTTCATTCTGCTATGTTGCCTGAATATGACCATATTTTTTGGTCTGCGCCTTTAGATTTATGGTTTAACCATGAATTTGGCAGATTGGGATATCGCACATTAGATTTCGAGGAAGTTCGTGCAACTGGAGACTATCAAGGTAATGCAGTCATCAATTATTGCGATGAAAGCATACCATTCACGCGCATTAGCGAGCATAAACATTTTGCACCATGGGAACAACATGAAAAAACTGTTTGCTTTAAAGAATATAGCCGTTTGTGTGGTGAAGATGATATTCCCTATTACCCAATTCGCTTAAATGAAGACCAAGCCATTTTGGAAAAATATTTACAAGCAGCACAACAAGCTAAAAGTGTAAGTTTTGTTGGTCGTTTAGGAACATATCGTTACTTAGATATGGATGTAACCATTGCGGAAGCTTTAAAAACAGCTCAAGGCGTATTAGATGATTTAGCTAATAATCAATCGATTAAGCCGTTTTATTTTGCTTAAACTTTATTCAGGCTGCCTGAAACAAGGAAATTTATAAAAATGAGTAATAATGTAAAAATATTTGTTTGTTATCATAAAAATACACCTATTTATAAATCTGAATGTATTATTCCTATTCACGTTGGGAAGGCTAATACTGAATTAGAATTAGATATGATTAAAGATAATACTGGCGATAATATTTCAGAAAAAAATGCATCTTGGTGTGAATTAACGGCTTTATATTGGATATGGAAAAATGTTCAGGCTGATTATTATGGATTATTTCATTATAGGCGATTTTTAAATTTTAAAAATAAACAAGATTATAGTATATTTAATGAATTTGATTTAGATACAATTAATAGATATGGTTGGACTGATGAAGAAATAAATAAACTATGTTCTCAATATGATGTTATTAGCTCGCCTGTTTGGGGGATACATCCCGTAGGTTTGCCACATTTGGTTGAAACTGCTTATGATTTTTATATCAAAGATCATTTTAAAAAAGATTTGGATATTGTAATTGACTTGATTAAAGAGAAAAGCCCTGAAATTTATCCTTTTGCAATAAAATCATTATATTCGAAAGAAGCTTTTTTTGGGAACATGTTAATAATGAAGTCATCATATTTTCATAAATATTGTGAGTGGCTTTTTGAGATATTGTTTGAAGCTGAAAAAATAATTGATATTAGTCAATATGATACTTATCAAAAAAGAATTTGGGGGTTTTTAGCAGAAAGGCTTGCAAATTGTTACATAGAATATCTGAAATCTTCATTTCAGAATTTGAAATATACTCATTTAGGGATGGTATATGGTGTGTTTAATCAAAAAAAATATGAAGTAAATAATATTATTGAAAATATAAAACAAAATAAATCAGCATCAAATAATTTGCTTTCAGGAGAAACTATAAATATTACTTTTGCAATAGATAATAATTATGCAAAACATTGTGCAGGAGCAATTCAATCTATTCTGGATCATGCTAATAAAAAACAAAAATTTAATTTCTTTATCTTATGTGATAAGAATTTTTCTAATGAAATAAAATTACATTTTCTTGAATGGGAAAATGAATACATAAAAATTAAATTTTTGGAAGTAGATATTTCACAATTTTCCATTTATCCATTAAATAGGGAGCATATTTCTATTGCAACTTATTATAGACTAGGTTTGCATAAGATTTTACCTAAAAATATTAAAAAGGTTATTTATCTTGATGCTGATTTGGTTGTGTTGGATAATATTTATAAACTTTGGAATGTTGAATTCGATGATAACTACTTAATTGGATCGCCTGATGAAGGTGGGATAACACAAAATAGGCGTTTAAATCTATCTGTTACTCATAATTATATAAATGCTGGTATTTGTGTATTGAATATTGAAAAAATGCGACAAACTAATTTAGATCATTTGTTTGCTGAATCTTTCTATAAAAATAAAGAATATATTACATTGCAAGACCAAGATATTTTAAATATTGCTTTTGAAAATAAAATTAAACGCGTACATTGCAAATGGAACGTTCAATCTAGATTTTATAAACCATATAATGAATTAGAATATTCTTATTCATTTAATGAAGAATTAGAAGCCTTATTAACACCTTCTATTGTGCATTACTCTGATAGGGATAAACCTTGGCAATTACATTGTTCTCATCCATTAAAATTTTATTATGAATACTATCAGTCTAAATTAAACTCAAAATTTTGGGAAAAATTTTATATAAAAAAGATAAACAAAGTGTTCAATTAAAAATTGTAGGTAAAAGCAATATTTATACTTTTAATTTTAATGGAAAAATAAAAAGAGTTTTTGGTAAATTTGCTTATAAAATAGTTAGGAAATATTTTGAATTAAAACTTAAATATACTAATTCTTAAGATTTAGGTTGCCTAATTGATTATTAGGTAGCCTATTCCAATTTATAATTAATTTTAGGAAAAGTTAAATGTCTCAAACCTTATTAATTGAACTCTTAACGGAAGAACTCCCGCCAAAAGCCTTATGCGAAAATGGATTCATAAATTAACATTAAATTATTTATTAATGCCAGAATATGTTATGAAAAAAGGCGTAGCGTTTCAACCAAAACATTTTGGTGCGAATTTAGACCAAACCTATCGTTTTAAAGAAATTTATTACGAACATGAAGCAACTAGAACGAGTCATGTCGTACAATTTGATCGTAAGCGTTTATGGCAAGGTTATAAAGATTATTTTACTGCACTTAAATTAATTGATGAACGTTTTGATGCGGCAAAAGCTGATTATTTAAGTAAAAAAGATGAACTCACTTCTCGCGCATTTTGGGAAAAAGTTTATGATCAGGAGCAGGAAAAATAAGCCTGTATCGTTCTTATCTATAGCAACACCCAAATAATCCATATTTTGGTGTTGCTTTTTTTTGTGCTTGTTATAATGATAACTTTAGATATAATGAGAAGAATTATGACGACAACAGCACAGGGCAATATTTTTGTGATTTCTGCTGCATCTGGCACAGGAAAAACCACTTTGGTTTCACGTTTGGTTAATCACAATGACCATATTAAAACATCGGTGTCGCATACCACACGTCCCATGCGTGATGGTGAACAACACGGTAAGCATTATTATTTTGTCACGCGCGAAGAATTTGGCACATTGATAGAGCAAAATGCGTTTTTAGAACATGCTGAAGTATTTGGTCATTTTTATGGCACAAGCACTGTGACTTTACAAGAAATATGCCAACAAGGTTTTGATGTGATTTTGGAAATCGATGTGCAAGGAGCAGAACAAGTACGTAAAGCAATACCCGAAGCTGTGAGTATCTTTATTCTTCCACCTTCGTTGGCAGTGCTAGAACAACGTTTGCGTCAGCGACAAACGGATAGTGAAGAAGTGATTAGCGCACGATTGGCGCAAGCTGTGAATGAAATACAACATGCTTTTGCGTTTGATTATATTGTGTGTAACCATGATTTGGTACAAGCAGAATGCGATTTGCTTCATATCAT
>CAKARD010000060.1 GCA_916720425.1 uncultured Kingella sp.
CACGCACGCTACGCGAACTCAAAGAATATGGCATTTGGATAGTTGGCACCGATATGGAAGCAGAACACAATTTATTTCATTTTAAAATCCCCCAAAGTGTTGCATGGGTTATGGGCAATGAAGGACAAGGTATGCGCCGCCTAACACGTGAACACTGTGATGCTTTGGTATCGATTCCCATGTTTGGTATGGTAGAAAGCCTGAATATTTCAGTTAGCGCAGGAATGGTTCTATCAGAAACGCGCCGTCAACGCATAAAAATACTTGACTAAAGATTACTAATTCTGTATAGTTCAACCCTTATTTAATTGGGTTGGTAGCTCAGTGGTTAGAGCAGAGGACTCATAATCCTTTGGTCGTGGGTTCAAACCCCACCCGACCCACCAAATTAGAACCGCGTAAATCCAATATTTACGCGGTTTTTTCTATCTATAAAAACTATCAGCTTTTTAAAAATTTGTACTGAAAAAACCTAAATCAAAATCCCATTAACTCTATATGCCTCACATCCCTGTTTAAAAAACATCAGATATAAGGCACAAGTCTCAAACAGCCATGATATTTTAAATAGCGTGGCGCATTACCAAGTTATTATATACTCGCTGGTATCATGATTTTTAGATTCTTTGGAAACATTCTCATCTGTACCTATCATGATTAAACCAATAATTTTTTCGTTTTCATGACATACAAAAGCTTCGCGCAACAGAGGCGCATTCACCCACATACCTGTTATCCAAACATTGGCAAAACCTTGCGCCTGCGCAGCCAATTGTATGGCATAAGCCGCACAAGCAGCACTCATGTGTTGCTCCCATTCTGGCTTAGGCTTTTCGCTTTTTTTAGGGCTAGCAATCACAGCAATGACCATGGGTGCCATATTGCCCACGCGTTGTGCTTTTTTAAGTGCTTCTTCGCCCATTTTATTTTGAGTTACTTGATCAACGAGAACTTGTTCAAAACGTTGCAAACCTTCGGGGCTTTGGATAACAACAAAACGCCATGGTTTTAAATTACCATGATCAGGGACTTGGGTGGCTGCTTGCAAAATACTATCTAGTTGCAATTCATCAGGTGCGGGCGTGGATAATTTCTTGCTAGAACGACGTGTCGTGAGTAAATCTAAACTGTCCATTGTATATTTTCCTAAGTACGTTGTTTAAGTAATCGGCGCAACAAGGGCAAAGTAATTGGTTTACCTTGTGCAATAGAATAATTAGCTAAGTCATTAAAAATATTAATTAAACTACTTAAATCTTGTCGCCAATGAGTCAGTAAATAATCATAAATGCTAGGATCAATGTGTAATTGTCGGGTTTTTGCCATGTTATGTAGCGCAGTGATTTTTTCATCTTTGCTTAATGACTGCACTTCGTATGCCAAACAATAGCTCATACGTGTACGTAAATCTTCGCGTAATTGTAATTTGGCAGGTGGCACATCGGCAGAAAGTAATAAATGTCCCTTATGGCTATTGCGGAAAATATTAAAAATATAAAATAAAATGGCTTGTTCGTTGGCAGTCAGTTTTTCTATTTGATCAATAGCCACAAAATCGGCCTCAACCGCAGCATCAGTCAGGGGGGTATTGCCCACATCTATATATACGGCATGATGCCCTGCATGCAAGGCCTGACCGACCCATGCTTGCAAGATGTGGCTTTTTCCAGAGCCTTGTTCCCCCCAAATATACAAAAACTGATCATGTTCTTGCTGTAAATAATAAATTAGCTCGGCATTGGCAGTGCCTAGCAGTTTATCAAATTGAGGATAGGCGGGTTCGTCAAAGTCAAAGGTTAATTGGTTCACGGTAGTGAATAATAAATATACAGGTCAAATAAAAGCATTGTAACGTATTTAAACGAGATGATAAACCTCTGTCTCGTTAAGCAGCACAAGTTATGCTTGGTTATTGCAACAGAGCCAAATTATCTCGATGAATCAATTCATCTTCATGTGTATAGCCCAGTTGTGAGGCGATTTCATTGGCATGGCAACGCATGATTTTTTGTGCTTCTTGGCTGCTATAATTAACCAAACCACGTGCAATTTCTTTGCCATTTTGATTCAATATAGCCACCAATTCACCACGTGCAAATGTACCACTAATTTGCGTGATACCGATTGGCAACAAACTACTATTTTGAAACAATGCTTTTTCTGCGCCCGCATCAATGTTGATTTTTCCTGCAACTTGAATGTGTCCCAATAGCCATTGTTTTCGCGCCTTGATTCGACTGTGTTCACTGGTAAAGAGTGTGCCGATGGATTCACCTTGGGATAGGCGTACTAAAACATTAGGTTCATGTCCTGAAGCTACAACGGTATGCGCACCACTTAATGCGGCACGTTTGGCTGCCAAAACTTTAGTGTACATACCCCCTGTCCCCACTCCCGTTCCTGCGCCACCTGCCATTTGTTCTAAATTGGGATGAGCAGCAGAAATTTGCGCAATAAATTGAGCATCAGGATTTTTTCGTGGATCACTATCATACAATCCACGTTGATCGGTCAAAATGATGAGAGCATCTGCATCAATTAAATTGGTCACTAACGCACCTAAAGTATCGTTATCACCCAGTTTAATCTCATCTATGGTTACAGTATCATTCTCATTAATAATAGGCACAATACCATTTGTTAATAAAGTATGCAAAGTACTGCGTGCATTGAGATAACGCGTGCGATGACTCAAATCATCATGTGTAAGTAAAATTTGTGCAGTATGAATATGATATTGAGAAAATGCCTGTTCATAGGCTTGTGCAATGCCCATTTGTCCCACCGCGGCAGCAGCTTGTAGCTTGTTAATTTCTTTAGGACGCTTGTGCCAGCCTAGGCGTTTTAATCCTTCAGCAATAGCACCACTAGACACCAATACCACCTGAATCCCATTTTGTCTAATGTGCGCAATTTGCGTAGCCCAATTATCTAACGCTCGGGTATCTATACCACGTCCTTCAGCGGTGACCAAGCTAGAACCAACTTTTATTACCAATAATTGCGCATTTATTAGATTACTCATGCTTCCCTCCCGATATTAATAGTTGGCGCAAATCATCTAAGCCTACGCCACTGGTTGCAGAAACACGAACCGTTTGAGACGATACTAAACCAGTAGTTTGTTCATGTTCTGGTAATAAATCAATCTTGTTAAAGACAAAAATTTGCGGAATATTATCTGCACCGATTTCGGTTAAAACATGGTTTACATCATCAATTTTTCGTTCCCAATCAGGATCGCTGGCATCTACTACATGTAATAGACCGTGTGCCAAAGTGGTTTCTTCCAAAGTAGCAGAAAACGCCTCTATGAGTTTATGAGGCAAATCTTGTATAAACCCCACAGTATCAGTCAAAATAATGCTTTTTTGCGGTGCCAGATACACGCGCCGTGCAGTAGTATCTAAAGTAGCAAACAGCTGATCCTTAGTCAAAACTTGTGCTTTACTTAGACGATTAAACAAAGTAGATTTTCCCGCATTGGTATAGCCAACTATCGCCCAAATAGGTAATGGGCTGTTTAAACGGGCTTGACGTTGTGTGTGTCGTTGTTTTTTTACGTATGTCAATTGTCGGCGCAACTGAGTTATTTTTGTTTGAATTAAACGGCGATCGGTTTCTAATTTGGTTTCTCCAGGACCTTTTAAGCCGATGCCACCTTTTTGACTTTGTAAATGCGTATAGCCACGGATTAAACGGCTGGATAAATGATTCAGTTGAGCCAATTCTACTTGCAATTTGCCTTCTTGCGATTGTGCACGTTGGGCGAAAATAGCCAAAATTAGACCAACACGATCCAATACGCGACACTGCAAAATTTTTTCTAAATTGCGCTCTTGGGTGGGTGAAAGCTCATGATTAAACACAACCAAATCAATCTGTTGTTCTTGAACTATTTTTGCCCATTCTTCAGCTTTTCCTGTGCCAATAAATAACGCAGTATGTGGTTTATCACGTTTGGCAGTGTGAACACAAACCAATTCTCCCCCAGTAGCGCGTACCAATTCTTCGGCTTCAGCACAACCAGCGGCAAAAGTATATTCGCGTAAAGTGGCATTGCTCAACGATTCGTGAGTCAACATCACACACGCCAACATGACGCGTTCATTACCTTGCAAAGTAGAATGTTGTGGCTTCATACATCTTCTTCTTGGCGTGGGCGATATAGTACCAATAATTTACCAATATGTTGCACCCATTGCGCTCCCGTTGCTTCACATAATTTTTGACAAATTGCCAAACGTTCTTCACGATCATCACCCAATACACGCACTTTAATTAATTCATGAGCTTGCAAAGCAGTGTGGGTTTCATCAATAACCGCTTGGGTTAATCCTTTTTGCCCCACCATAACCACCGGGTTAAGATGATGTGCTCGTGCTTTAAGGGTAAGTCGTTCTTGTTTAGTTAAAGGAAGTTGTTCTGTCATCATTACAATTTTCTTAAATATAAAATGAATGAATTGTACACGAACATCTATCATATCGTGGCATAATAAACACAATTTTGGTGCATAAACTAAGGATAAATGATGAAAAAAACCTTTCTTGCTTTGATTTTAGCAATGAGTTTAACCGCATGTAATGTCGTAGACAGTGCCAGTATTAATCAACAAGCTGCTCTAAGTTATCGTCAAACCGTAGGGCAAGCCAAAAGCAAAAATATGATTGACACCACTTCGCAAACCGCAAAACGCGTGCAAATGGTGTTTCGTAAAATGGTACCTTTTGCAAACGCCGCCAATCAAACTGGGCAACTCTTTGATTGGGAAATGACGGTAATCCGTGATGATGAGCTCAACGCATGGGCGATGCCTGGAGGCAAAATGGTTGTTTACACAGGTATTGTAGAAAAATTAAACTTAACCAACGATGAAATTGCCGCTATCGTGGGGCATGAAATGACTCATGCACTAAAAGAACACAGTAAAAAAGAGGCCAATCGCAGCTTAGGAATCAATATTGGCGCACAGCTGGGGACGGGTATTTTAAGCGCGGTAACAGGCGTAGATAGCAATTTAATTGGCGCTGGCGTTGGCTTGGCAACAGATTTAGGTGTCAACAAACCATTTAGCCGTAGTGCAGAGCGTGAAGCAGATTTAGGAGGATTACATTTAATGGCGCAAGCAGGCTATAATCCCAATGCTGCCGTGAGCGTGTGGCAAAAAATGAATCAAGAAAATAACAATAATAATGTCGTCAATAAAGTATTATCGACACATCCCACCAACAACGATCGAATTGATTTAATCCGTAAGGAATTACCATTAGTCATGCCGATTTATTTGCGTGCAATAGGCAAACAATAGACAGAATGTCTAAAAATAGCAATTAGACAAGATATTTTTGTAAAATATTGTCTTTTTTGTCTAAAAAATCTACAATAATATTTTTTAAATAAATGAATAGCATCATGACACAAGCCCAAACTTTATACGATAAATTATGGAATAGCCATATTGTGCGTCAAGAAGAAGATGGTACGGTATTGCTGTATATAGACCGTCATTTGGTACACGAAGTAACCAGCCCACAAGCCTTTGAAGGGTTAAAAATGGCAAACCGCAAATTATGGCGCATCGATAGCGTGGTTTCCACTGCTGACCACAATACCCCCACCAGCGATTGGGATAAAGGTATACAAGATCCCATTTCTAAATTACAAGTAGATACTTTAGATAGCAATATCAAAACTTTTGGTGCCTTAGCCTATTTTCCTTTTAAAGATGAGGGACAAGGAATTGTACACGTCATGGGGCCTGAACAAGGAGCCACATTACCTGGTATGACGGTGGTTTGTGGTGATTCACATACTTCTACCCATGGTGCCTTTGGTGCACTAGCGCATGGCATCGGCACAAGCGAAGTGGAACATACCATGGCAACACAATGCATTACCGCTAAAAAATCTAAATCTATGTTAATTGAAGTAAGCGGTACATTAAATACAGGCGTCACCGCCAAAGACTTAGCTTTATATATTATTGGACAAATTGGTACAGCAGGTGGCACGGGGTATGCCATAGAGTTTGGCGGTTCTGCCATTCGTGCATTAAGTATGGAAGGACGCATGACGCTATGTAATATGGCGATAGAAGCAGGGGCACGTTCAGGCTTGGTGGCGGTAGATGATATTACCATTGATTATGTAAAAGACAAGCCTCTTGCCCCAAAAGGGGAAGATTGGAATAAGGCCGTAGCTTATTGGCGTACTTTAGTATCCGACCCAGGCGCGTACTTTGATAAAATTTACCATTTTAATGCCGCAGATATTCAACCACAGGTAACATGGGGGACATCGCCAGAAATGGTGTTAGATATCAACGCTACCGTCCCCAATCCCGAAGATGAGCAAGATGGTGTCAAACGCGCAGGTATGGAACGTGCCCTGCAATATATGGGTTTAACCGCAGGTACCCCGTTAAATCAAATTCCCGTAGATGTCGTGTTTATTGGTTCGTGTACCAATAGTCGCATAGAAGATTTGCGTGAGGCAGCTGCCATTATCAAAGGACGCATTAAAGCTGCCAATGTTCAACGTGTATTAGTTGTGCCAGGATCGGGCTTAGTAAAGCGACAAGCTGAACGTGAAGGTTTGGACAAAATATTTATTAATGCAGGTTTTGAATGGCGTGAACCTGGGTGTTCTATGTGCCTTGCCATGAATGCCGATCGTTTGGAGCCACAACAACGTTGTGCATCAACATCTAACCGCAATTTTGAAGGGCGACAAGGTAATGGTGGACGTACGCATTTAGTTAGTCCAGCCATGGCGGCGGCGGCGGCCGTAGCAGGACATTTTGTAGATGTGCGCCATTTTTAGATATACTTTAAAGTGCAATCAGCAATAACAATACAAGGTTGGGTGTAAAACGTTTTTCAGCCCAACCACCTTTTCGCCGTCACTCACAACATAAACGCAACCTAAAATACAAATACAGGCTAAATTGTGCCACACTCTGTGCGGATCATGGTTAACTCACTGCCTTTACTTTAATATAAACCATGTACTTTATATTTTATTTCAATACACGAATTCCTACTGCATCTTTAATTTCTGCCAAAAATGATCGCGCTTCGTCTCTTGCTTTGCTTGCCCCCGCCTGCAAAATTTCTTCTATACGCTGTGGATGTGCGATTAAATCATAATAAGCATCTGTAAAAACATCTAATTCTGCACCAATTTTTTGAGCAAGGATTTTTTTAGCCTCACCCCATGCTAAACCTTCATTTAACGCGCGTTCAAAATCATCGGTTTCTTGTTTACTTGCAAAAGCTTGATAAATTTCAAACAAAGGACTTTCATCTTTTTGTTTAGTTTCACCTGGCTCTTTCATATTAGTAATGATTTTATTAATAGATTTTTGTCTCTGTTTGGGTGTTTGGAATATTTCAATAGTATTCTCATAAGATTTAGACATTTTGCGCCCATCTAATCCCAACAACAATTGTACATTTTCTTCTATTTTGGCTTCGGGTAATACAAATAATTCACGTTTAAAACGAGTATTAAAACGTTGTGCAATATCGCGTGCTATTTCTATATGCTGAATTTGATCACGCCCTACAGGAACATATTGCGCTTTAAACATCAAAATATCCGCAGTCATTAAAATAGGATAGTTATATAAGCCCATTTCAACTTCATGATCAGGATCTTTCTGATTATTTTTTTCATTTTCCTGCACTGCAGCTTTATATGCATGAGCACGATTCATCAAGCCTTTTGGGGTAATACACGTTAAAATCCAATTTAATTCCAAAATCTCGGGAATATCCGACTGACGATAAAAAGTAGTTCGTTCTGTATTTAACCCACAGGCCAACCATGTTGCCGCTACTGCCCTTGTTGATTCGTCTATCTTGTCAGGCTGATGGCATTTAATAAGCCCATGATAATTTGCTAAAAAAATAAAACTTTCAGTATCTTCTTGTGCTGCAGCACGAACGGCAGGACGAATTGCCCCCACATAATTGCCCAAATGAGGAATACCTGTGGTCGTAATACCCGTGAGTACGCGTTTCATATCTATCTTAAAAAAGTTGAAAACACAAATCTTAACACAAGTCATACAAAAAATCGCTATAATGACTCTTTTTCATGGCGTTAAAGGAAATTTCTATGAGCG
>CAKARD010000061.1 GCA_916720425.1 uncultured Kingella sp.
ATGATGTTTGCTCAAGCCAATTCAGAGCATTGTCGCCATAAAATTTTTAACGCCGATTTTATTTTGAATGGGGAAAAACAGCCTAAATCTTTGTTTCGTATGATACGCGATACTCACCAAACTTCTCCTGCTGGCACCATAGTGGCGTATAAAGATAATTCTTCAGTGATTGAAGGGGCAAAAATTGAGCGCTTTTACCCCAAAACCGACCACACCTATGCATATCATGTTGAAAAGACACACATCATTATGAAGGTGGAAACACACAATCACCCAACAGCCATTGCACCTTTTGCTGGCGCGGCAACGGGTGCTGGAGGGGAGATTCGTGATGAAGGTGCAACCGGACGTGGTTCACGCCCCAAAGCAGGGTTAACTGGTTTTACCGTATCCAATCTCAATATTCCTAATTTTATCCAAGCATGGGAAAAACCATATGGCAAACCCTCTCATATCGCTTCACCTTTAGAAATTATGATTGAAGGTCCATTAGGTGGCGCGGCATTTAATAACGAATTTGGTCGCCCCAATTTGTTGGGCTATTTTCGCACATTTGAACAACAATGGAATAATACGGTTTATGGCTATCATAAACCGATTATGATTGCAGGCGGTTTGGGCAATATTCAAGCGGAACAAACACACAAGCAAAACATTCCTGAAGGTGCTTTGTTAATACAATTAGGTGGTAAAGGTATGTTGATTGGCTTGGGTGGTGGTGCTGCATCATCGATGGATACGGGCAGTAATCATGCAGATTTGGATTTTAATTCGGTACAACGTGGCAATCCTGAAATTGAACGCCGCGCACAAGAAGTTATTGATCGCTGCTGGCAACTGGGCGCAGATAAAAACCCGATTATTTCTATTCATGATGTGGGTGCAGGTGGCTTGTCTAACGCCTTTCCCGAATTGGTTCATGATTCCGAACGTGGTGCCATATTCCAACTGCGTGATATTCCTTTAGAAGAACATGGTTTAAACCCTTTACAAATTTGGTGTAATGAATCACAAGAACGTTATGTCTTGGCTATTTTGCCTGATAGTTTGCCTGTATTCCGCGAAATTTGCGAACGTGAACGTTGTCCATTTGCTGTAGTTGGTACAGCAACTAATGATGGGCATTTGCAAGTACGTGATGATTTATTTAACAATAATCCTGTAGATTTACCACTAAATATATTATTAGGTAAACCACCTAAAACGACACGTATCGATCGCACCGTGACATCTGAAATCCAATCATTTAATGCACAACAATATGATATACGCGAAAGTGTCTATCGTGTTTTACGTTTACCTGCTGTAGCAGCAAAACATTTTTTGATTACCATTGGCGATCGAAGCGTGGGTGGCATGACTCATCGCGATCAAATGGTGGGGCCTTATCAAACACCTGTCGCGGATTGTGCGGTAACCATGATGGGCTTTCACACACATCAAGGCGAAGCCATGAGTATGGGCGAAAAACCCATTATTGCCGTAAATAACGCCCCTGCTTCTGGACGAATGTGTATAGGAGAAGCTTTAACCAATATCGCTGCAGTAAATATTGGCAACATAAGTCATATTAAACTATCTGCCAACTGGATGGCTGCCTGTGGCGTACCAGGTGAAGATGACAAACTTTATCGCACGGTGCAAGCAGTCTCACAATTGTGTCAAAATTTAGGCGTGAGTATTCCCGTGGGCAAAGACAGCCTATCAATGAAAACGGTATGGCAAGAAAATGGTGATAATAAAACGATGGTTTCACCTTTATCGCTCATTATTTCCGCCTTTGCACCGGTTCAAGATGTACGTAAAACGATTACACCAGATTTGAAAGCAGTCGACAATAGCCTACTATTGCTGATTGACTTAGGCTTAGGACAGGCTCGTATGGGCGGATCAGCATTGGGGCAAGTATGGAATAATTTGTCGGGTGACACGCCTGATATTGATGCGGATACACTCAAAACTTTCTATCAAATCATGCAACAATTAGTTGCGGAAAATAAATTGCTCGCTTATCACGATCGATCCGATGGGGGATTATTGGTGACTTTGGCAGAAATGGCATTTGCGGGTCACATGGGCTTTGCCATAGATTTAGACAACGATTTTGCTATGGAACGATTGGTTAATCAGTTAAGCAATATTCAAATTTTATTTAACGAAGAATTGGGAGCCGTAATACAAATTCATGCTCATGATTTACCCTATATTCAAGCCGTATTTGAACAAAATCATTTTAGCCAAGCCCTGTATCAGCTCGGTCAAGTATTACCTAACAGCCAAACATTAAGCTTGGGGCAATATCAATTTGAATTAAACGACTTGCAACGAACGTGGCAAGAAACCTCTTATCATATACAAAAACTACGCGATAATCCTAACTGCGCTGACAGTGAATTCGCGTTAATTGGTGATGAGAGAACACGCTTGTTTGCTGAGGTACCGTTTAATATAAAAGAAGATCTGGCCGCGCCATATATTCATCAAGGAATGAAGCCCAAAATTGCTATTTTACGAGAGCAAGGTGTCAATGGGCAAATTGAAATGGCTGCTGCATTCAACCGTGCGGGATTTGATGCGATAGATGTACACATGAATGATTTGATGTCTGGGCGTATTCATTTAGCAGATATGCAGATGTTGGCAGCTTGTGGTGGATTTAGCTATGGTGATGTATTGGGTGCAGGAGAAGGTTGGGCAAAATCTATTTTGTTCCACGCACAACTTCATGATCAATTTGCGGCATTCTTTGCCCACCCCAATACTTTAACCTTAGGGGTGTGTAATGGCTGTCAAATGCTCAGTAATTTAGCACAAATTATTCCTCATACCGAAGGTTGGGTAAAATTTAAACGCAATGAAAGTGAACAATTTGAAGCGCGTTTGAGTATGGTTCGCGTGCCTCAATCGCCCTCTGTAATTTTGCGTGAAATGATGGGTTCGATGTTGCCCGTTGTAGTGAGCCATGGCGAAGGGCGTGCAGATTTTTCCCACTTGCCCGCTGGCGTTGCACCCACCACACATCTTGCATTGCAATATATTGATGGAAAAGGCCAAACCACTCAAACCTATCCCCTAAACCCGAATGGTTCACCCAACGGCATTGCAGGGATATGCAGCGCTGATGGACGTGTAACCATTATGATGCCACATCCAGAGCGAGTTTATCGCACTGCACAAATGAGCTGGTATCCTGAAACATGGCGTGATAGCGAATTATCCGCATGGTATCGCTTGTTTGCAGGCGCACGTAAAGCATTGGGGTAAAATTATGGAAGCTCATGTTTATTTAGAAGACCAAGCGTATATTGCTTTGTGTGATTTACTTAAATTGGCGGGTTTGGCTGATAGTGGTGGACAAGCCAAAATGTTCATTGCTCAAAGTTTGGTCACACGTAATGGTGAAATAGAAACACGTAAAACAGCAAAAATTCGCCATGGTGATGTCATTGTATTTGATGGCCATATATTGACCATAGAACAAGGGTATGCACCAGAATAAAGGTATTCTTGTTATACTTTAGGCCTGAGTGATTTTTTAAGAGCGCGTTGAAATATTTCTGCCATACTGCCCAATGGTAACAGTGTATATTGATGCGCTCTAATCTTTTTTAGAGATGGCGTGTATGTATTGGTTTCATATATGTAGAATTTTCTTTATAGTCTTTATATTTAAAAAACGTTATGTTAAATAATAATTTTATAATTTAATAATATGAAAGCTGATTATGACTTTAACTATTATCAATGATTGCCATTTATTGGCTCATCGCAGCACTGGCACCACACCACACACTGCTCAAGCTCTAATTCAATGGAATTTAGAGCAATTTGAACGGCTGTTATCTTATGCTGATGGTGGCGATCTGCTAATCAATGGTGATTTGTTTGATCGCGCCCAGCCCACGACGTGTGCGGTTAAGCATACTGATTTTTCTCACAACATCAGCGGACAAACTTATATCACCTATGTTTTAAAACAGTGGTGTGAACGCAATTTACAGCATAAATTGCTGTTAAGCGCAGGTAATCATGATCTTCCACGCAATGATCAATTGCCTAGTGCATTTGGCACACTGTGCGACACACTAAAACTCATCTGCCCCAATGTTATACGTATAGATGGTTATAATTATCATCAATCAACATATGCGGTTGTACCACATTATGCCAATCAATCCTTGTTTGAAACGGCTTTAAATGCCGCCCTTGACTTGTCTTCTACTTACATATTCGTTCATGCTAATTATGATAACCCCTTTGCTCAACAAACCGATCATAGTCTTAATATCAGTCAAGAGATGGCTCAACGCTTTGCAAAACGCAATAAAACCCTAGTTTTTGGGCATGAACACCATGCGCGACAACAGGATAATATACATATTATTGGCAACCAAATCATTAGCAGTATTGCCGATTGTCTGGGCAATAATCTTCATAAATACTATGTTCAACTTAAAAATGGGCAATTGAATTACTTGATGTTTCAAGATATTAGTCAAGTGTATCAAGACATACCATGGACAGAGGACAAATTGCCTAACGTACCTTTTATTCGTGTTAGCGGACAAGCCAGCAGCAGTCAAGCTGTCCAAGTGATTCATAAATTGGCACTATGGCGCAAGCACAGCAATGCTTTTATCATCAATAATGCGGTTAGCATAGAGCGCAGTACGTTGTCTACTTTAACACCTTTTACTGAACATTCTACTTTTGATGTTTGGCAAGAGCTTATGCAGCGCATTCCTCAAGATTTACAATCTTTTGCTCAAGAGGTCTTTCAGTATGTTAAATCACATTGAATTGAAAAATTTTCGTCAACATACGCATTTAAAACTGACCTTTGTTGCAGGTATTAATGTTATTCGTGGTGCCAATGAATCGGGCAAAAGTACGCTTATGGAAGCCATTGCTTATGCTTTCTTTGGGAGCAAAGCTGCACGCAATAATGACTTAACTCAACATGGTACCCGTGCAAACAGCCATAGTGTTACCCTAAATTTCACGATTCAAGGCAACACCTATACATTAACTCGCTCAGCACGCGGCGCAGAACTGATTGCTGCTGGTGTGCGTGTTACAGGTCAAATTGATACGGCTCGTTATTGTGAGCAGTTGTTGCAACTCAAGCCCAATAGTAGCCATAAATTGATGTTTGTCTCACAAAACCAAATGAAGGGAATTTTGCAAGAAGGCAACAGCAAAATCACTGCACTAATAGAACAGCTAGCGGATTTAGGACAAATAAATGAATTGATTGATATTCTACAAACCCACTATCACACAGGTAAAACGGACTTAATAGAACATAGCCTAGAACAATTTGTTCAACAAGAGCAAGATTGGGCTGAACAAATTCGTCAGACACCCAATCCTCAAGCCGTGCGTGATGAAGAGCTTAAACAAACACAGCAAATATTGGAACAAACCCAAGCCCGTATTCAAACCCTAAAAACACAACAAACACAACAAAGCCAGCATTTTGAGCAAATCCAAGCACAAGAAGCACAACGTGCCTTGTTAATGACCCAATATAAAGCCGTACAAATACAACTGGCTCAAGCACAAGAGACGCTCAATGCCACGCTCTTATCCTTTGATCCTTTGCAATTGAACCAAGCCAAACAAGATTTAGCTAAACAAGAAGCCTTATATCATCAATGGCAAGATTATATTAGCATGCAAAATTGGCAAGTAAAACAACGTTATCATGGCAATCAACAGGATCTAGAGCAGCACATTGCTCACTTGGCTCAAACCTTGCAACAACAGCAACAACAACGTGCACATATTTATGCCCATATTCAACAAAACCAAGCAAAAATGACTGATGATTATGTTTGCCCTACTTGCCAACGAGAATGGGAAAACAGTGAGCAAAAACGCCTTCATAACGCGCAGATACAAATAGAATTAAACCGTCTGCAACAGCAAATCCGCAAACTGGACCAAACCATACAAACAACCCAAACACAATTAGAACAACATCAATTTATCCGCAATCAAGCTTTGCCTGATTTGGTAAGTTCTAGCCAATGGTGCATCACTTTACCCGAAAGTTATCCGCCCCATTACATATGGAAAGGAGTCATCCCCATCTATGATCCGTCAACACATGCTCAAATTCAACACACTGTTCAACAGCTGTCGCAACAAGCTTATGCTTTCGAACAGCAAGAATGCTTGCGCCAAACTGCCCAAAAACAACAACAGCAAGCTCAAATGCAATTGTGCCAAATTCAAGAACAACTGTCTAAACTGCCTCATCATGATGAAACCAGCCAAGATTTACGCCAAGCTCTAGACAGGATTCAAACTCAACTAAACCAAGAACAACAACAACAATACCAAGCACAACGCCATTTAACCAGTATAGAACAGCAATATCAAACAAATACACGGCATTTAACCCAATTACACCAGCGCCAACAAGCTGCCCAAGCACAAGTTCAGCATTATCAACAGGCATTGAATCAAGCCAAACAAGCTCGTACGTTGCTCAAAATTCTGCGTCAAGCACATCCTCAAATGACGGAGCAAATTTGGCAAAATCTTTGCCACAGTATTAGCCACTATTTTAGTCAAATGCGTGGTACAGAAAGTCTTGTCAACCATAGTCAAGAGGGATTTAGCGTGGATGGACAAGACATAGGCAGCTTGTCAGGTAGCACCCAAGACATCTTAGGCTTGGCAGTACGCATCGCCCTGATTAAAACATTCTCCCCCAACAGTAGCCTACTGTTATTAGACGAACCCTTCGCTGCCACTGATCACGCACGCACCATACAATCTCTAGGATTTTTGACCACATTGGGTTTTGAACAAATCATTATCGTCACGCATGAAGACATCACCGAAGCAATTGCAGAGCAAGTCATACAGCTATAAACTTATAATGGATTTTACCAATGAATAAACCCATAAAAAATAACGCGCAAAAAAACACGCGTTATTTTTTGGTAGAAAAAATTAAATTACGTATTACTCACCATCATTTAAGGCATTAATGCTATAACCGCCATCTACATAAGTTATTTCGCCTGTAATACCTGACGAAAGATCGGATAACAAAAATGCTGCTGTATTCCCTACTTCTTCAATGGTGACATTGCGGCGTAAAGGATTTTGATTGGCCACATGCGCCAACAATTTACCAAAATCTGCAATGCCAGATGCAGCCAAGGTTTTTATGGGACCAGCAGAAATCCCATTGCAGCGTATGCCTTCTTTACCCAAGCAAGATGCAGTAAAACGAATGCCCGCTTCCAAACTGGCTTTTGCCATACCCATAACGTTATAATTGGGAATAGCACGAACCGCACCCAAATAACTTAATGCAACAATAGAGGCGTTACGATTTTGCATCATGGGACGTGCTGCCTTAGCCAAGGCAGGCAAACTATATGCTGAAACTTCATGCGCCGTATTAAATGCCTCACGACTCATGCTATCTAAAAAATCACCACTTAACGCTTCTTTAGGTGCAAATGCAATCGCATGAACCAATCCATCCAAGCCGTCCCAGCGTTGTCCCAATTGTTCAAAAGTGTGTGCAATTTCTTCATCGCTTTGTACATCACAACGAAACACATGCTCTGAATCAAAACTTGCGGCCAATTTGCGTACACGTTCTTCCAATTTATCTACCACATAAGTAAATGCCAATTCGGCACCTTGTTCATGGCAGGCTTTAGCAATACCATAAGCAATAGAACGTTCAGAAATCATGCCTGTAATTAAAATCTTTTTGCCTTGCAAAAATCCCATTATGTTTATATCCTTAAAATAAAAAACGCATTATTATAATGTGTTCAGGCAGAATAAACATCCGTTTATCTGCCCTATTTTTTTGTTAAATGATATTAATCAATCACAGTGCCAATACGACTTAATTCACCTAAATTAAGCCAAACTAAAAATGCTTTTCCCACAATAAAACGATCATCTACAAAGCCCCAATAGCGACTGTCCGCACTGGCATCACGATTATCGCCCATAGCAAAATACATGCCTTCTGGCACTTTGCAAGTAAAACTGCTGCCATCTTCGGCGTATTGGCAATTTTGTTGCAATGACT
>CAKARD010000062.1 GCA_916720425.1 uncultured Kingella sp.
GATTTCATTAAAAGTTATTTTGAGAATAGCTTTAAAATTAGCCATTTTTTAATAAAAATCATCATGAAGTGAAACGTGAATGGATCGATAAAGATGGAAAGGTTTTATTTCGATTTATAAGAGAAACTAAACTTGATAAAAAAGTAACCTATTAGAGAGCATTCAGTATAATGAAAAAGGTGATTGGGTAGAAAAAAGTGCTTATCAAAATGAATATTATGATGATTAACTTAAATTAGAACAAATTATATTTTAAAATTTAGTAAATAAAATCAAAATTGATGATAGTTCTTGTTCCTTACTTTTAGGTTGTTTAGCTTTCAATCGGAAAGGCTAAGATTCGTGCTAGTTCTAATACTCTGTATTGCACTTCCTTTCGACAAATTAAAAAAAGAGTTTCATCACCATCTAAATTGACATTAAGTAAAGTATAATCCGTTTCATCTTCTAATTTGGCTTTGATTAGCTCAAATTCTTCTAGTGCCTCTTCAAAAGTAATGTTAAAAGGCTGACCTGTACTGATTGAAATAAACTCACTTAAGGCTTCGTAGTCTATTTTCCAGTCATCATGGTAACTATGAAAATAAACTTTTAAAAAAAATCTTTTGGCAAAATTATCAAAGTCTTCTTTATAAGAATATTCATAAGATATTTCTTTGCCAATCAGTTCTGTAAAAAGATTCTTTGGTGCTATATTAAATTGATGATAGTGTTGTTTGGCTTGTAAAAGGGATTTAGTATCAATATATTTTGGGCTTTCCAGTAATATAAGCAATTCATCAAAACAAGCATCTTGGTCAATGATTTCATATTCTCCATTACGGTTAATAAAATCATCTATTATTGCAATTGCTTGTTTTAGTAATCCAAATCTTTCATCATGCTCACACAGTGATTTTGCATATAGAATGGCTTCAAAAAAATTACTGACATAGGGTTTTTGTGTAGTAAATAGTTGATAAGGTTGATTATAGTAAGGTGCACAAGCAATAAAATCTAATGGATAGGAATAAATACCAGACCGCCTGGTTTCTTTATCAGCATAAAAGTAAAAATTGAAATGAATAATTTCATAACCAATATTTTGGTTAAACTCTTCTTCATTAATAGGTAAAGCATTGGCTAAAGCGAAAAATTGTTGTTGTAAGTGATAAGGCGTACCATCAAAATTTAACTCATTAAATTGATTTGTGTTTTCTTCAAAACACTCAAAAATATCTTTACTAAAGTTGATTTTGTTGATTTTTATTTTGGATAAAAACTTAAAATTCTTAACTTCCAAACTCATTATTTTAAGTTTGTTCATATAAGTCACAATATGATTAATTTTTTGATCTATAGACGTTATTTTATTATTACTATCATTTTTTTTATGACAAAATACTTTTAATAATGCTGGCAACATAAATTCCTCTTGTATTCACTCAAAATTCAAAGTGAAGTATTTGTATTTGCTTATGGATAATGTTTTTTATTATGAACTTTGCTAAAGGTTAGCCTAAAGGAATCAATAATAAACACACTGCTATTAATGCTAATACGATACCTAAGATATGAATCTTATGAATTTTCTCTTTAAATATCCATGTGCCTAATAATGCACCTAGTGTAATAACACCCATATTCATGCTTGTAAATACCAGTGTGGGATTTTGGTTGAATGTTTGATGTGCGCGAATATAGAACAAAATATTTCCAAAATTTAAACTGCCTAACAAGGCACCTGCAATTATGCTATAGCGCGTCCATGTGCTACGTTGCCAAATCAGATAGACCCACATAAATATAGCAGCAATTACAAACATCATCAATAAGTTAGTCCCTATCCCTGTGGTTTTGGATAATTGTTTAAATAAAATATCAATGGTGCCATAGCCTAACCATACACCCAATAACCATGGTATCGTGTGTTTTAAATCGTTTTGAATTTCTTGTTGATGGGGCTTTTTGAGCAGGCAAATTAGTGCAATAAACGCTAAAATAATACCTAATATTCGAGCTATGGTTGGGGTTTCATTAAATAAAGTAAATGAGGCTAGAATAGGTAAAAATAATGAAAGGCGTTGTGCCGTATCCGCACGCGCAATCCCTGTATTCTGTGCCGCTTTACCCATAATTACGAATACACTAGGCAATAATATACCTAAAGCACCAAATAACCATACTTGTGATAATAAAGTGTTTTGCCATTGATTAAATTGTGGCTTCAACCAAATAAGTGTAAAGGTAATCGCTACTAAATAGTTTACACCAATCATTTGTGCCAAATTTAATTGCCACTGGCGCGACATTTTTAATAAAATTGACACCGATACACTACATAAAATACTTAAAATCAAATAAATCATATTTTTTTACATGGCTGTATAATTTGGGCCACTGCCTCCCTCTGGGGTTGTCCAAATAATGTTTTGCGTGGGGTCTTTGATATCGCATGTTTTGCAATGAATACAGTTGGCCGCATTGATTTGCAAGCGTTTTTTATTCCCGTCTGCAACGATTTCATATACACCAGCTGGGCAATAGCGTGTTTCAGGGTTAGCAAATAATTTTTCGCTACGTATTAATAAATCGGCTTCATTTTTCAATTTGAGATGAATGGGCTGATTTTCTTCATGTGCAATATTGGCAAGATACACACTACTGAGTCGATCAAAGGTAATTTTTCCATCGGCTTTAGGATAGTTAATCGGTTGATATTGTGCTGCTGGTTTTAAACAACGTGCATCGCTTTGATTACCCAGTTGCAGTGTCCAAGGTTCACGTCCTTTAAATAGATATTGCGATAATCCTGTATAAACAAACGCAAACCACATTCCCCATTTGAAGGCAGGACGAATATTGCGTGCGGCATGTAATTCGCGATATAACCAAGATTGTTCAAAATGGGTTTGATAAGCAGTGGCTTGAATATTTTGTTCAGGCAAACCTTCTTCACTATTTTTTAATAATGGTACGATTGCTTCGGCTGCCAGCATGGCCGATTTCATGGCTGCATGGCTTCCTTTAATGCGCGGCACATTTAAAAAACCCGCACTATCACCAATCAATGCACCACCTTTAAAACTCAACCGTGGCAAGCTTTGCAAGCCTCCTTCTACCAAAGCACGTGCCCCATAAGCCACACGTCGCCCACCTTCTAACATTGGACGAATCGCGGGATGTAATTTAAAACGTTGAAACTCTTCAAAGGGTGATAAATAGGGATTGCGATAATCCAACCCCACAACAAAACCTAAGGCAATTTTATTATCATCTAAATGATAAACAAATGCACCACCATAAGTCTGACTGTCTAAGGGATAGCCAACTGTATGTATGGCTAAACCTGCTTGGCATTGTTCGGGTAAAACCTCCCAAATCTCTTTAATGCCCAAACCATAAGTTTGAGGGGCGGATTGGGCATCTAAATGAAATCGTTTAATGATTTGTTGTGATAAAGAACCACGTGCACCCTCAGCAAATAAAGTTTGTTGTGCATGCAATTCTAAACCTGCTTGAAACTGTTCGGTTAGATTGCCTTCTTTATCTACACCCATATTACCAGTTGCGACGCCTTTGACACTACCGTCTGGGTGATACAACACTTCACTGGCAGCAAATCCTGCATAAATCTCCACGCCTAAATTTTCCGCTTGTTCGGCCAACCATTTGCATAATAAGCCTAAACTGATAATGTAATTGCCTTGATTGTGAAAACTAGGGGGAGTAGGTAAGGTTATTGCATGTTTTTTGGTTAAAAATAATACTTTATCATTGGTAACGGAACGCGTAATGGGTGCACCCATTTCACGCCAATTGGGTAATAATTCGTTAAGTGCAATTGGGTCAATAATCGCACCAGATAAAATATGCGCACCTACTTCGCTGCCTTTTTCCAATACGCACACGCTAATTTCACGTGCTTGTTGTGCGGCAAGTTGTTTAATTCGAATGGCAGCGGACAACCCTGCGACACCTGCACCGACAATCACCACATCATAAGGCATGGTATCACGTTCTATTTCTGTCATCATGAAGTGTTCCTTTTGTTTATTATATTTGAATAGACTAAATGAACCAAAATCAGAATAGGATACAAGATACTGTACTGTTTTAGTTACAATATACTAACTTATAATTTCATATCTGATGACCCAATAATAAAATAATCACATTGCCCATTTCTTAAAAACCAATCATCACGTAGTGCGATGCGTGATAGGAAGGGTGAAATTAATTACCGTTATCGGACACATCTTGCATTAAAATAATATTTAATTCATCAGTTTTGCCATCAATAGCTTGAACAAAGTGTTGAAAGTGTGTACTGGCATTATGGCTGTCTACAGCGGCTTGATTGCGCCATGTCTCTATAAATATAAAGCGATTGGGGTTGCTTTGTTCTTCGTGCAAGTCATAACGCAAATTGTCTATTTCGGCACGACTTTTTGCTACTAAATCTATAAATACGGGTAATAATTGGGTGCGTGCTTCAGCTTTTACGGTGATAATCGCGGTAATTTTTACTGTCATGATGTTGATACAAATCTATATTATAAAAATGTCATTTTACAATAATCCATCAAATTTCCCAAACTCAAAAACAACGATAATATGGTTTAATTAAGATTTAAACCTTGCCAAAACGATTGTAATGCGTTTAGTTGAGTATAAGCGGTTAAGTCTATTTGTAGCGGTGTGATACTCATAAAGCCATTATCGCAAGCAGCAAAGTCGGTATCGTGTTCGGTATCGGCAACTTCGCCAGCAGGACCTATCCAGTAAATTTCTTTTCCACGTGGATCAAGTGCAGGAATAACATTTTGTGCATGATGTCTCCGTCCCAAGCGTGTTATTTTATGACCGCGTAATTGTTCAGGTGAGATGGCTGGAATATTGATATTCCATAAAATAGGTTGTTCAATAGGGAGTGAAAGTAAATGCGATAAAATTGACCATGTGGCCTTTTCCGCCGTTATAGCGTATTTGCTAAATTGGCTACTGGTGAGTGAAATAGCAATAGCAGGAATGCCCATTAAATATGCTTCAGTGGCAGCGGCAACCGTACCAGAATACAGCGTATCATCACCCATGTTTGCTCCATGATTAATTCCTGATAATACCAGATCGGGTTTAAAATCGGTGAGTGCATGTAAACCCAAATGTATGCAATCGGTGGGTGTGCCACTGACATAGTAAAAACCATTATCAGCACTGCGTATACGTAAGGGACGATCTAAAGTGAGTGAATTGCTTACGCCACTGCGATCTCGTTCGGGGGCAACAATGCGCACATTAGCAAATTCACCCGCAATCTTAGCCAGCGTAGCAATGCCTTGTGATAAGTATCCATCATCGTTAGAAATTAAGATATTCATACATTTTCACCTTGGCTAAATAAAGGATTGTGTCCTATATAATGTTGTGCTTGGGCATAATCAGGTAGTGGTACATTTTCGCCTAAGGGTTCGTGTAATAAGCGAATGGTTTCAACATGGCAATCGACTAGTAAATCTAAGAAATTTTGTTGAATAGTACCGATGTGTTCACGTGGTGATAAATGCCATGTGAAGACTTGATTTTTCAAAGAAAATGCTCCTTCTGCGGCGTTGAAGCCAAATAGTAATTTGCCCCCTTCTTGTGCTGCCATAACCACACCAACACGTGGGCTTTGCAAACGTATCGCACGAATGGCATTGGTAGTAAAGACATCTAAGGCCATTCTTTGGCGCATTTCGCTGGCATTAGCTAATGCTTGAGTGGGGCTGTCTATATTGAGTGGGTTGGTAAATAAAGTTAAACCTGATTGTGCCAAATATTCTTGCCACAATTGCATAAGGGGCAGTGCTGCGTCGTTTAATGATTGGCCCAGATAATCACGCAAGAGAGCCTCACCAAAACCAACTGCATATAATACTTGTACTGATTGATCTTTAGGAATATTCAAGGCTTGTTTAGGTAAACTATCCATCAGTTTTTGAGCTGCTTCATAATTTTGTTTAGCATCAAACCATTTTTGTGATTTAATCGTGGCAAAATCATCGGCACGTAATAAATGTGTTGCCCAAGTAGCACGTGCAAAAGGGCGAGTATGTGGATAGCGATCTAATAGTGTTTGTAATGGTGCTATGGGCGTTATGCTAATGAGTTCTTTGGTCTGTTTTGCACCAGCAACCACAATAATAGGCAAAGCAAACCACTGTACTTCATCTGTATTGGCATTGAGTACTTGGTCGGTGGCGTTCATTAATGCGCTATAGGTATCAGGATCGGGGCTCATGCTTAGAGCCACAGACAACCAAGTGGGTTGACGTGTTGCAAACATTTCACTGATTTTTGCTAACAGCGTATCCTTCGCCAAACGACGTTGGGCAGCAGAGGGGCTATGTGCAACATCGGTTGCATATAAAAGTAAGTCACTTTTTACAGCTTGAGCAGGATAGGGACGCGTATCAGGTAATAAAAACATATTGATTTTCCTTGTTTATTTTTGATTTATTTGTTTGGAAGCACGGTGTGCTGCTAAGGAAGAAGGATATTTGCGTATCACTTGTCGCCAAGTTTCGCGAGCAATATCTTGTTGCTGAATTTGCCATTGACATTGGCCCACATTAAATAGCACTTCAGATGAGCTTAGGCTGCTGGCAAAGCGATTCGCGTAGCGTTGTCCAATATTAATTACCGATTGACAGTTGCCCAAATTTTGATGACTTTTTATTAAAAGCAACATAGATTCTCGGGCGGTTTCTTTGCCATCTCCTCCGCCATCGGTATTTTGTAACGTTTGTATGACTTGTTGATACTTTTTTTGTTTGAATAATTCTTTCGCTTGTTGTAACTGAGCGACTAAGGCACTGTCTTCTTGGACACTCTTATTAAATGGCATGGATTTATGATTTTTAGTTGATGTTTTTGTGATATAGGCAAGGGTACGTTCTAATTTTTTTATACGCTCTTCTAAATAGTTAATCTGTTGTTGTTGTTTATTTTGTTTAATCATAAGTTGATAGATTAACTCTTGCTGCTCTTGAGTAGAGGGTTCGGGATAGGGAATAGAATTGACCTCTGATGCAACCGATACAGTTACAGCATCAGAAACAGTAGGTGCGTAAGATATCGGCAAATGACACGCAGATAAAGTCGTGGCAATCATACCAAGAATATAAAGACGTAACATAGTTATATTTTTTGAACTAAGGTTAAACCATCGCCTAACGGTAAAGTCAGTGGACGAATATTTTTGTTATATATCAGTTGTGTGTTAAATTCATGCATAATATTATGGCTAGGGGCAGTATGTTGCGCGTCAATAATACGACCACCCAACAATACATTATCTATTGCGATTAAACCACCGCGCCGCACTAATTTTAAACAGCGTTCAAAATAATGTGGTGTTGTAGGTTTGTCGGCATCAATCAAAGCCATATCAAAACATGCGCCTTGTTTTATTAAATGGTCTAAGGTAATAATGGCAGGCTGAACATACAGAGTAATTTTGTGTGCCACACCAGCGTTTTTCCAATATTTTTGTGCTATATCAGTAAAGGTAACACTGGTATCACAGCAAGTTAAATGCGCAGTATCTGGCAAAGACAAGGCCATAGCAGTGCTGCTGTATCCTGTAAACGTGCCAATTTCTAGATAGTTGTTTACACCGATTAATTGTGCTAGCCAGACTAATACTTGTGCTTGTTCGGGTGCAATCGTCATGTGCCCTAAACGATGTTGTGCGCTGGCATGACGAATATCCGCCAAAACAGCGGTTTCCTTAGGATTGATTTGGCGGATATAGTCCAATAAATTATCTGAAAAATGGGCTCTTTGCAATGTCATGACTTAATCTTGATAATAAGTATAAGGTTTTTTTGCAACATGGGATTCGCGATAAGCTTTTTGTTCATCTGGATTCAAGTTTACGTCCCATAAGATATGGCGATTGCGTAATCGCTCTTCAGTTAATTG
>CAKARD010000063.1 GCA_916720425.1 uncultured Kingella sp.
GTTGAAGCCCCTATTTTCCACGTAAATGGAGATGATCCCGAAGCAGTATGTTTTGTGGTACAAGCCGCCATGGACTACCGCAAAACCTTTCACAAAGATGTTGTGGTTGATGTAGTATGTTTCCGCAAATTAGGACACAATGAAGGTGATGATCCTACCTTAACCCAACCTTTAATGCATAGTGTGATTCAAAAGCACCCAGGCACACGTGCCTTGTACGCTGAAAAATTAGTTCAAGAAGGGGTGATTACTGAACAAGATGCTGAAGGCATGGTACAAACCTATCGTCAAGCTTTGGATAAAGGTGAATTACCTGAAGAAATTCGTTTGCCTGAATCAAAACGCCCATACAGCGTTGATTGGAACAAATATCAAGGCAAAGATTGGCGTGAAGCTGTTAATACAGGCTTATCATTATCAGATATCCAAAGCTATGCCGCACACTTTACACAAGTTCCAGAAGGTTTTGGCTTACATGCCACTGCTAAACGTGTGATTGAACAACGCAAAGCAATGGCAGCAGGCGAACAACCCTTGGATTGGGGTATGGCAGAGAGCCTAGCCTATGCCAGCATGGTAACGCATGGCACAGGAGTACGCATTTCAGGTGAGGATTCAGGTCGCGGTACATTCTCACATCGTCATGCCGTTTTACATGATACCCATCGTGCTCATCATCATGAAGGCATTTATATCCCATTACAGCATATTGCCGACAATCAAGCATCATTTGAAGTGTACGATTCTATTTTGAATGAAGAAGGTGTGTTGGCATTTGAATATGGTTATGCCACTGCTGCACCTGATAAATTGACTATTTGGGAAGCGCAATTTGGTGATTTTGCTAACGGCGCACAAGTTGCCATTGATCAATTTATTACATCAGGAGAAACCAAATGGGGACGCATGTGTGGTTTAACCGTTATTTTGCCACATGGCTATGATGGTCAAGGCCCAGAACACTCTTCTGCACGTGTAGAACGTTGGTTGCAATTATCATCAGAAGAAAATATGCAAGTGGTGATGCCAAGTGAAGCATCTCAAATGTTCCACTTATTACGCCGTCAAACCTTGCGCTCTTATCGTAAGCCCTTGGTTATCTTTATGTCCAAACGATTATTACGCTTTAAAGATGCCACTAGTCCTATCTCTAACTTTTTAGAAGGTACCACGTTCCGCCCTGTCATTGGAGATACCGTGAAACGTGCAGATAATAGTCAAGTTAAACGTGTGATTGTGTGTGCAGGTCAAGTATATTACGATATTGCTGAAGGCCGCACAAAACGTGGTTTGGAAAACGATATCGCGATTGTTCGTTTAGAACAACTGTACCCCATGCCATATGAAGAATTACGTGCAGAATTGGCAAAATATCCCAATGCTCAATTCATGTGGGCACAAGAAGAACCCAAAAACCAAGGTGCATGGTATCAAATCCGTCATCGTTTAGAACGCATTGCTCATACTTGGGTGGTTGCCGCCCGTCCTAGCAGCGCATCACCTGCTGTGGGCTATGGTAGCAAACACAAAGCGCAACTAGAACAGCTGGTTGAAGACGCATTAAATTTAAACTAACCCCTGTTTTCGCCCAAGTGTCTTAAGAGCATTTGGGTGACAAATCTATTCTCATATTTTTGGAGACAAATCATGATTGTTGAAGTAAACGTTCCCTTATTTGCCGAAAGCATTACCGAAGGCACTTTATTATCTTGGAATAAAAAAGTAGGCGACAGCGTAAAACGTGATGAAACTTTGGTCGATATTGAAACCGACAAAGTTGTATTGGAAGTACCTGCACCTCAATCAGGTGTATTAGTAGAAATTATTGTACAAAATGGTGAAACTGTCGGTTCACAACAACTATTGGCAAAAATTGATACTGAAGCTGCCGCAACACAAGCAGCCTCCGCTCCTGTCGCAACACAAGAGATCCCAGTCGCACAAACAGCATCCTCATCTAATGCACAAGCAGGTGTTGCAATGCCCGCTGCTGCCAAATTGGCTGCAGAAAAAGGGGTAGATGTTGCGCAAATTCAAGGCTCAGGTCGTGACGGTCGCGTTTTAAAAGAAGACGTACAAAATGCTTCTGTAGCAACCAAAGCATCCACACCTGCTGTTGCCTTGCCATTGGGTGAACGTCCAGAACAGCGCGTTCCAATGAGTCGTTTACGCGCCCGTGTCGCAGAACGTCTATTGTCTTCTCAACAAGAAAACGCCATTTTGACTACTTTCAACGAAGTCAATATGAAGCCTATTATGGACTTACGCGCTAAATACAAAGATAAATTTGAAAAAGAATATGGTGTAAAATTAGGCTTTATGTCATTCTTTGTTAAAGCTGCTGTCGCTGCATTGAAAAAATTCCCTGTAGTGAATGCATCAGTAGATGGCAAAGACATTGTTTATCATGGTTATTTTGATATTGGTATTGCCATTGGTAGCCCACGCGGTTTGGTGGTACCCATTTTACGTAATGCCGACGAAATGAGCATTGCAGATATTGAAAAAGCCATCGTAGATTATGCAAAAAAAGCCAAAGACGGCAAAATTGCTATTGAAGATTTAACAGGTGGTACATTCAGTATTACCAATGGTGGTACATTTGGTTCTATGATGTCTACCCCTATTATTAACCCACCTCAATCAGCCATTTTGGGTATGCATGCGACAAAAGAACGCGCTGTAGTAGAAAACGGTGAAATTGTGATTCGCCCCATGATGTATCTAGCATTGTCTTATGATCACCGTATTATTGACGGTCGTGAAGCTGTATTAACACTCGTAACCATCAAAGAACTATTGGAAGATCCAGCACGTTTGATTTTGGATTTGTAATCCCATCAATCCAAACGCTCCAAGCTGTGATGGTTTGGAGCGTTTTTTTAAATGCAATCTAATTTTTCAATACATCCACTCCTTTTGGTGGGGCAAACTGAAACAGTTTGCGCGATAATTTTGGGCTGGCATTAATATTGTTAAATTCAATTTGAGTTTGATTACCAAAGCTATCTTTCAATGCCATTGCTGCCAGCGTATTACCTTTAAAACCAATACGGATATATTGATAACCTGCATTAGCTTTTTTTGGGGTTGCTAACACATAATCTATGCCCTTTTCTGTACCATCTTCTTTTAGAGCATAACTGTCATCTAAAGCAGTTTTATTAGATAAAATGGCCGCAGGACTATCACCTATGGTCTGATCTTGATCCGATTGCGTTACTTGTTTCAAATCCACATCATAAAGCCAAATATGTTTGCCATCACCCACAATTTGTTGCTGATAAGGTTTGTTATATTCCCATTTAAACAAGCCAGGTCGTAAAATCTGAAAACTGCCTGTACTTTTTTGTACTTTCTTTTTAGATTGCACTGTTTGAGTGAATGTTCCTGTAATACCATCTGTATCACTGTTAAATTGGCGCAAAGCATCAATTCCCCCAGCTTGAACTGAAAGCGCACTACTGAACCACATCATCATGCAAAATTTAGTATAACGTTTCATATATAATATCCTTCAGTTAAAATCCTATCCTATCATTATCATTTGTTAAAAACCGTTATCGCTATGACAAACCTTTATGTCTTATTGCAACAAGCATTAGAAGAAACCTCACCCGATGAAAAATGTCAGCAAGTTTTATCACTTTATCAGGTTTACCAAACAGGTCAAATCGATGATAACGAAGACGCGCCATTCCGTGATGTATTGTTTGCAGGTCGTCCGAAAAACCCTCCACTAGTTTCGCCCAATCAAGTACAGGCACGTAAACCTTCTACACGTGAAGGTTACGCAGCCATGTTGCATGCCATTACACATATTGAATTTAACGCCATTAATTTAGCCTTAGATGCGGCCTATCGTTTTCGCCATCTACCCAAAACGTTTACCTTCGATTGGTTGCAAGTAGCCAAAGAGGAATGTGAACATTTTCTATTAATGCGTGATCGATTAAGATCGTATGACTTTGATTATGGTGATTTTACTGCACATGGACATTTATGGGATATGGCCTATAAAACCGCGTTTGATCCACTTTTACGTATGGCACTTGTGCCGCGTGTCTTAGAAGCCCGTGGGTTAGACGTAACACCTGCTATTGCTGAAAAAATCAAACAACGCGGTGATAATGAAACTTGCGCAGTACTAGATATTATCTATCGCGATGAAGTGGGACATGTACAAAAAGGCAACCACTGGTATCAATATTTATGTCGTGAACGTGGTTTAGAGCCAATGGCATTATTCCGACAACTATTGCAACGTTATGATATGTTTATTTTTCGTGGTTATGTAAATCTAGATGCGCGAGAAAAAGCAGGCTTTTCCGCCTTTGAAATGGCTATGTTATCTGATTTTGAACAATCACTCACAAACCATAAAATATGAATATTATCAATACTATATCAGTGATATTAGGTGCAATACTAGGTGCAACAATACGTTGGCAGATAAGTGCATGGTTAGATCAGTACCACGCTTCTTTTCCTATGGGAACATGGTTGGTTAATATTATAGGTTGTTTTATCATGGGTCTTGTTTTAAGTTTACCGTTACCTGAATATGGCAAACTATTTTTAGCAACGGGATTTTTGGGTAGTTTAACAACATTTTCCAGCCTGATTGCACAAACCACACTGGCTACGTCATGGCAATCAGGCGCAATTATTTTTATTGCACACTGCCTATGTGGTGCATTAGCATTTATTTTTGGCGAATCATTAGCACACTGGTTTTGGGGTAGATAAATTTTGCGGTAAAATAGCAAAATTTTGCCCGATTCCAATTTTTGAAAGTATTATATGACTCAAACTCTGTTAATAGAACTGCTCACCGAAGAACTCCCCCCAAAAGCATTAAATAACCTAGGCAATCATTTTGCCTGTGCCATCGCCGAAGGTTTAGAAAAAGCCCAACTGATCGAGGGTGCAACGGAATTTACTGCTTATGCTTCACCACGCCGTTTAGCGGTGCAGGTGGCGCGGGTCAAAGCAATGCAAGATGCACAACATATCATAAAAAAAGGCGTGTCTGTTGCCCTAGGCATGAAAGATGGCATCCCAAGCAAAGCACTAGAAGGTTTTGCGCGTTCTTGTGGTGTACCCATTGCTGATTTGAAAATCATGCATGATGGTAAACAAGAGGTATATGCACATGAATACACTCAAACAGGCAAAAAACTTACTGAATTATTAGAAGAAATTGTCAACCTAGCAATTAAAAAACTGCCTATTCCCAAAGTGATGCGTTGGGGCAGTAGCACCCACACCTTTGTTCGCCCTGTCCATGGTCTGGTTGCATTATATGGTACGGATGTTTTGCCTATTCAAATCTTGGGATTACACAGCAGTAACCATACCTTGGGACATCGCTTCTTATCGCAAGGCACAATAACTCTTACACATGCCAATAATTATGCCGAACAAATGTATAACGAAGGTAAAGTCATCGCCAATTTTGCACAACGCAAAGCTCAAATTAAAGCACAGTTAGATCAACAAGCTGCACAATTTGGTGCCACCGTTGCCGCAGATGATGCTTTATTAGATGAAGTAACAGCATTGGTAGAATATCCTGTAGTATTGAGTGCCGAATTTGAATCACATTTTTTGACGGTGCCACAAGAATGTTTGATTTTGACCATGCAACAAAATCAAAAATACTTCCCTCTTTTAGGAAAAGAGGGCAAATTACTCAACCGATTCCTGTTGGTTTCCAACTTACAAACCCAAGATCCCAGTCACATTATACACGGTAACGAACGCGTATTACGCGCACGCTTATCTGATGCAGAATTTTTCTACAAACAAGATCAAAAATCTTCCTTAGAAAGTCGTCTACCCAAATTAGACCATATGGTTTATCATAATAAAATTGGTTCACAAGCCCAACGCATTGAGCGTTTACAAACCTTAGCCGCACAAATTGCAGAATGGTTGGGTGCAGACAAAGCCACAGCCGAACGTGCCGCACGCCTGGCTAAAGCCGATTTAGTAACCGAAATGGTGGGAGAATTCCCTGAACTACAAGGCACGATGGGCAAATATTACGCCCAATTAGACGGCGAATCGGACATCATTGCCCAAGCCATAGAACAACGTTATTTACCTCGTTTTGCAGGCGATCATTTACCCAACAATCCCGTGGCCACAGCAGTCGCTTTGGCAGACAAATTAGAAACCTTAGTTGGGATTTGGGGTATTGGGCTTATTCCTACTGGCGACAAAGATCCCTATGCTTTACGCCGTGCTTCATTAGGTATTTTGCGTATGTTACTTAATTTACCTTTATCCATTCAAGATTTATTAAACACGACTGCAGCACAGTTTACAGCAGGTTTATTGGCAAAAGATACCGTTGAGCAAGTGAATCACTTTATGCAAGCGCGTTTAGCAGTATTATTGCAAAACGATTATCCACAAGATGTGGTTGCCGCTGTTTTAGCACAACGGCCCGATCGCCTAAATGATTTAACCGCAAAACTCAATGCCGTAAAAATCTTTACACAGTTGCCCGAAGCACAAGCCTTAGCTGCTGCTAATAAACGTGTTCAAAATCTACTCAAAAAATCTGATGGTGCATTGGGTGAGGTAAACAGCACACTGTTAACCCAAAATGAAGAGCAAGCATTATTCAGCGCAATCCAAAATTTGCAACCCAAAATTAGCCAAGCTATTGTTGTTCAAGATTTTGCTAGCGCATTAAATCAGCTGGCACAAATTAAACCACAAGTGGATGATTTTTTTGATAAAGTGATGGTAATGGCAGAAGATCCAGCTATTCGTCAAAACCGATTAAATTTGCTCAATACATTGGCTCAACTACTCAATGCTGTAGCCGATATTGCAAAATTGGGTGAATAACACATCATATCCACTGATGGCCGTAGAGAGAATTGACCTCTCTGCGGCAACAATAAGCATCTCGATATTGTTACTGATTTTTATCAAACTTACCCAAGACACTAGCATAAAACACCAATTTATAGTAGATTATCCAATCATTTTATTGTACATTTTAAACCCTATGTTATTTTCACTGGGAACAAATCATGAGCAAACTCATAGCACACGATTGGGTTATGCCAAAGCCCAATAGCCCACATAAAGTCTTTACTTCAAAAGATTATTACGGTCATCCACACACCGTCTATTGTACTGAGGTAGAAACCCATTTTCCAGGTGGTTGTCTGATTACATCGCGCACCGATATTAATGGCATCATCACACACGCCAATAAAGCCTTTGTTTATATGAGTGGTTGGTCTCGTGAAGAACTGATTGGTGCACCACATAGTATTTTGCGCCACCCCGATATGCCCGCCGTAGCGTTTAAAGATTTATGGGACACCTTAAAACGCGGTGAAAAATGGCACGGTTATGTCAAGAATCTACGCAAAGATGGTGGCTTTTATTGGGTTTATGCTACCGCTATTCCCAATATTCGTCATGGTGTTGTGGAAGGCTATACTTCTGTACGACGCAAACCGAATCCACACAAAGTGATCGAATGTACTGCACTTTACGCACAGTTATTACAAGAAGAAAAAAATTCCCATTTACTATAATAATT
>CAKARD010000064.1 GCA_916720425.1 uncultured Kingella sp.
GGAACCCACAGCTCCATACGGTAATCAGCCGCCTGCATATCGCCGCGACCATACCAATGATAATATCATCGCGCACCAAACCACCTTCGTCCATAATTTTTTTTGCTTCTAATCCTAAGGGTGTCCCTGCTTTAATCGCTGCGCGTAACATATCACCTGTGGAAATTTGGGGAATATTAAATTGTTGAGTGATAAATTGTGCTTGCGTTCCTTTGCCCGCACCAGGTGCACCCAATAATAATACTTTCATGTTGGTACCTTTAATTTTAAATAGCGTAAAGGGGCTATGTTAATACGTTTTTGTGATGTATGAAAATAAATTTTGTTAAGAAATGGCAAGATTATGAGTGTTTGATAGGGTAAAATTTGTCTCTTTTTGTGTTGGGCTATATAGCTAAAATACTTTTTTATTTTGCACAATAGTGCAGTTGAAGTTATCATATTATATATTTGAATTGTGAAGTTAATGTAATCCGCAGGCAGCACACACGCCCAGTGGATTGGGAGATGAATTTTGAAAACGAATACAAAAATAATCGCTGCGTCTTTATCGCTAATGACCTCGTTTCATGCGGTGGCAGGCATTGGTGCTGTTAATGTACAATCTAATTTGGGTGAACGTTTTTCGGGTAGTATTATCGTTACGGGTGCAGAAGCAGCCGCTTTAATAAAAAGTGGTTCGGTGAGTGTATCTGGCGGTAATCTCCAAGGTACGATTGTGCCACAAGGTAATGATCGCGTATTAATTCGGTTGCATTCTAGTGTCCCCATTAACGAACCTGTATTAAGCTTTATGGTTAAAGCAGGTAATCAAACTCGCCAATATACTGCCATGGTTAATCCCGCTAATTATAAAATTCAACAACACACTAATGTGCGTCCTTCTTATGTGACAACACAGCCAGTTGTAGTCGCAACACAGCAAGAGCGTCATTTTGTTCAACAACCATCGCAAACCGCACCAGTAACGACAGAGAAAAAAGATACTCAAGCTACATCAGTTGAACGTAAAACAACGCATGCAGTGCGTTATCACCGTGTGCGCCATGGTGAAACCTTAACTTCTATTGCCGCACGCTATCGTCCGCATAATATGAGTATACAACGCGCTAAACGTGCCTTGATGGCAGCCAATCCACGTGTATTTTATCGTGGTTCGGGAGCAATGTATCCCCATGTTGTTTTGTATATTCCTACGCCATCGCAATTTTATGCGTATGCTAAAAAAGCTGGACGTAAACACATACATAGCCATTATGCATCAGCCATCACACAATCTGCGAAACAACAAAATGTTAATGTGGTTGAAAATGATATAAATAACAAACCAAGCACTGTGACTCCAGAGGTCACACCATCCATTCCAGAACCCAAGCTGGAACCTAAGGTAGAAACAAAACCAGAGCCTAAAGTAGAACCTAAGGCAGAAACAAAACCAGAATCCAAAGCAGAAGAACCTAAAACAGAAGCAAAAATAGAAGAACCAGCCTCTGAACCTAAATCAGAAACCGTTGCATCTGAGCCTGCTGGATCCAGTCAAGTGCAAGAAGTGGTTGCATCATCTGAACCTATTTCTGCATCAAAAGAAGCTTCCGCTCCTGTTTTGGCGGAAACACCAACACAACCTGAACCACAACCTAAGCCTCAACTTCAACCTGCACCTGTGGCACAAGAAACAGAAAGTGAAGGCATGGATTTGACTACTATTGGTTTGGGAGTGTTGGCAGCGGGGGCATTGGCTGGCGGTGGTTTATTATTAGCACGCCGCCGCAAACAAGGGCAAGAAGAAGCGCAAGATCAAGATGATGATATGTATGTAGAAGAAAACCATATCAGTACTGCTACTGAAGCCATGCAACGCAGTCATATTCCAGCCAGCGTGCCGATAGTAGAAGAAACCGTTTTCAATGATACTGATGATAATCTTTATCCTGTGCCTGATGAAGAAATTGTGGTTTCACAACCCACAGCAAAAAATACATTTAACCTAAATGACTTTGAACCTAAAATTCAACCTCAAGCTACTGAGACGGTGACTGAAGAATGGGCATGGACTGGTGATGATGTGGTAACAAGTGAACCTGAATTATCTACTCAAAATCAGGTTGATAATACACAATGGATAGAAGAAAGTGCTAAAGCTGAGTATACAGTAAACCAAGAGAACACTAATGATGATTGGTTAAGTGGTAGTTTTGAGTTACCTGAAAATAATCATGACGATTTCTTGTCTATGGAAATACCCCAAGAAGTACCTCAAGAAATCATTGAAGTGCAAAACTTGGATAAACCTGCATCAGAAACGGCGACCGCTCATGTTGAATCGTTAGATGAATCATTGGATTTTTTTGTACCTAAGGCAAATGTAGTAGAACAAACAGACAACGCATCATTGAGTATCTCTGAAGTTGAATTCCCCACAACTAAAAATATTACAACGATAGATGATTCATCATTAAGTTTTGATTTGCCAGAAATCACACCAGAAACTCCTGCTACAATTGAGGAAGCCACCCCATTGGCAAATCTAGATGACTTGTCATTTGAGTTGCCTGATTCTCCTGTGGTGAACGAAGAAACCCATGATGCACTTGATGCTTCTAGTATGGATTTTGCTCTTCCTGAAACCGATAGCTTCAGTTTAGATACACCTGATGTGATAGAACAAGAGGTAAATTTAACGGCACCTACGGTTGAAGCAACTGATTTTAGCTTGGAAGTGCCAGAAGTTTCGAGCAGTGATATTCACCCATTGCCTCAGTTGGACGACGATATTCATTTACCAGAAGCCGAAATTAGTAGCTCAGAATTAGATTCACTCAATTCCTTGAGTATGTTAGATGATTTTACAGAAGAAACCAATGTTAGCGAACCTGCTCCTGCTAGTGAGGACGATTTGTTAGCGTGGGATGATGTTGCACCACAAACCACGCCAAGCGTTGATTTTGTATCTGAAGCGGTAGGCATGACGGCACCATTGGAAGCCAAATTAGAATTAGCGAAAATGTATCTAGAAATTGATGATGCTGTTGCGGCACGCGAAACATTGCGCGAATTGATTGGTGAATCCAGTGGTGATGTTCAAGCACAAGCTAAAGCTTTGTTAGATGAACTAGGTGGTTAATACCCTAAACCATACACGCACCGTTATTTAGCGGTGCGTTTTTGATGCTTATTCGGTAGCGTCATCTAATTGGCGCAACCATGCCAATTTTTCCGCAATCTTGATTTCTAAACCGCGATCGGTTGGTTGATAAAAATCAGGTTCGGATAGATTGTTAGGCATATAAGTTTCACCCGCAGCGTAAGCAAAAGGCTCATCATGTGCGTAACGATAATCACGCCCATAGCCCATTTCTTTCATAAGTTTGGTTGGGGCATTGCATAAATGAATGGGAACTTCCTCGCTACCATGTTGAAGCACAAATTGGCGCATTTTGTTGAATGCCATGTAGCCTGCATTAGATTTTGCCGCTACAGCTAAATATAATACCGCTTGTGCTAATGCCAACTCACCTTCGGGAGAGCCCAAACGTTCAAAAGCCAAAGCTGCATCATTGGCAATATTAAGAGCGCGGGGATCTGCCAAACCAATGTCTTCCCACGCAATGCGTACAATGCGTCGTGCCAGATAGCGCGGATCTGCGCCTCCATCTAGCATGCGACAAAACCAATATAAAGCCGCATTTGGGTGTGAACCACGAATCGATTTATGTAAAGCAGAAATTTGATTGTAAAATGCATCGCCACCTTTATCAAAACGGCGAATGGTTTCTCCCAAAATTTGCGCCACATATGGCACTTGAATTAATGAAATTTGTTGTGTTAGGGCGGCACGTAATACTTGTTCTATGTGATTTAAAAAACGCCGTCCATCACCATCAGCACTATCTATTAATAAGAGTTGCGCGTCTGAATGGATTTTTATAGCCTGATATTCAGGTAGTTGCAATACTTTATTACATAGCTGAGCGAGGCTATCATGGTTAAGTGGTTTGAGGATGTAAACTTGGGCGCGTGATAATAATGCTGCATTGACCTCAAAAGAAGGATTTTCTGTGGTGGCACCAATAAATATGATTAAGCCACTTTCTACGTGGGGTAAAAAAGCATCTTGTTGTGCTTTATTAAAACGATGGACTTCATCTACAAATAAAATTGTTCGTTGTTGTTGTTGCCATGCCATTTTTGCTTGTTCAATGGCTTGGCGTATCTCTTTTACACCTGAAAATACAGCCGATAAAGAAATAAATTGCGCATTAAATCCCTGTGCCATAATTTGTGCCAGTGTGGTTTTACCAATACCAGTACTGCCCCAAAATATCATAGAATGGGGAATACCACTGTCTAATGACACGCGCAATGGTTTGCCTTGAGCGGTTAAATGTTCCTGTCCTAATACTTCATCTAAGCGATGCGGGCGCAAGCGTTCTGCTAAGGGAGCAGAGGGAGGTTGAGTGAATAAATCGTCCATAAGTTTCACTAATATTAGGCAAAATAAGCCAAAATTGTACTACAATCATACTTTTATTATTATTATTTTTGCACTATGTTTAATACCATTATGATTGATAATCAATATGTTAATTATTATTCTAATAATCAACATAAACCGCCTAAACAAGCCATAGTGGTACAACAAAGTAATGCACAACATATTATCCAAGCAGGGCGTAATAATATTGCTACCCTTTGGCAGGGTGATTTTCATCAAGCCAAACAAGTATTAAGTGCAGTGAAAAAACATAGCAAAATCATTCCTAAACACGTGGATGATCCAACACAAGCATTTCATCGCTATCGCTTAGCACAATCACAAAATAGCCGTTTGGTAAATATGTTGTTAGTGCCAATTAATCGACATAATATGTTAGATTTATCACATGCGCCAGAGATTAAAAATGTCTTAAAAAGTACATTAGACATATTACCTAATACGAATTTTGTATTACCACTCAATCAATTATTAGGCATGATAGGTGCGTATCAATGGTATCAAACAGGCGTATTTATTCCAGAATTAGAGGCAAAGCTACACATTCCGTTTGGCGTGTTTTCTCCGATACGGGGTGAGTATGTTTCATTGGTTAAGCTTGCACCCCTACCCAAGCATTGTCAAATAGTTTGGGATATTGGCACTGGTAGTGGTGTATTGGCGGCGGTATTAGCACAACGTGGTGTACAAAAAATTATTGCCACCGATAATAATCCTCGTGCCATTTGTTGCGCTAAAGATAGATAGCTTGGGATTGAGTGATGTAATAGAAATTCAACAAACCGATGCTTTTCCAAAAGGTTATGCCGATCTGATAGTATGTAATCCACCTTGGTTGCCAGTCAAACCCACATCACTTATAGAAACGGCGTTATATGATCCACAACATGCCATGTTACATATGTTTTTATATCAAGCCAAAAAACATCTCAATTCTAATGGACAGATTTGGTTGATTATGTCTGATTTGGCAGTACATTTAGGCTTGCGTCATGCAGATGATTTATACTCATGGTTTGAACAATATGGTTGGACGATCGTGACGCAATATCAAACCATACCGCAACATAAAAAAGCGCACAATACAAAGGATCCTATCGCATTTGCACGTCAAAAAGAAATAACATCATTATATATTTTAGAAAGCGCATGAATATGAAATGGCAAACAAAAAACTGTTTACCTTTAGACGAACCCAATGACTATAATTGTTCAGATTATGCTCACCCGCAACTATTAAGTGGTGTTTCTGATGATGGGCGGTATCTCTATGATGTGGTTTGGGCAGAAATGCAAGAATATTTTGTATTAACTTTATTATGTTTGAATACAGAATGGGGTTTTATAGAAAATGAACGATATTTATACCCCGATACACGTGCCGAATTATTGTGTTTAGTGGCGCAATTTGAACAAAATCCAAGCAGTCTATTAGATTAAAAAGAGAGTAGAGAGCCACTCTCTTTTTTGCTTATTACTTGTTATTTTGTATTTCCATGCGAAAGCCTACTTTGTGCAATCCCGCGTCACGAGTAATTTCTAGTACTTTTATCACATGATCATAATCTACAGCTTTATCTGCATCAATTACCACAACAGTTTGGGGATCTTGTTTGGCAATGTCTTGCAAATGTTGTTTTACGGCATCTAAATCCAATAACTGTGTTGATTCTGCACCAATAGTATATTTACCGCTAATATTTACCGAAATCTCTATGGGTTTGATATCAATTTTTGACTCACTTTTTTGTTGTTTGTTAGTAACAGGCAAATTGATTTGCACGGAGTGTGTCAATACAGGCATAGTAATCATAAACACAATCAATAATACCAACATTACATCCACTAATGGGGTAACATTAATATCACTCATAGGGGCATCATCCCCCCCATCACCCACTGAAAAAGCCATTTATGATTCCTTTTCTTTATTGTTAATTAATTGAACATGAAAATCATGTGCAAAATTATGTAATTGACGTAATAAATTTTTGTTACTACGCATAAAGCAGTTGTATGCCAATACCGCAGGAATGGCTACAAACAAACCAATTGCAGTCGATACCAATGCTTCACCAATAGGACCTGACACCGCAGCAATGCTCATTTGACCGCTATGACTAATGTTAATCAAAGCATGATAAATACCCCACACAGTTCCTAATAAACCGATAAATGGTGCAGTAGAACCAACCGTTGCCATAATGGTTAAACCTGTTTCAAAGCGGTTCATGATTTTGCCCATGCTATGGCGTAATTCACGCTCTAAATAGGCATTAAAAGGCAAGCTGGCAGACAGTAAATTGTGCTTTTCTATTTCAAAATTTTGCTTTGCCGTAATGCCATCTTGTGTCAATTCGCTAATTGGCGAATGAATTTTTTTGCTGATGGCTTCAACTTCTTCCAAATTATGTGCTTGCCAAATGGCTTTTATGGCATGTTGATTGGCTTTCTTTGCTACGATATATTTAATTGTGCGCATAGCAATTAAAAACCATGTGGTAACGCTCATTAATATTAAGCACACAAATACACCAATTAATACGGCATCGCCACTTTGAAATACTAGTCCTAAATTCATACAAAATCCTTACATTAACTGAAATTTTAATCTAACTTAAAGGTAAATGAAGTAGTAAAGCGAGTACGTATCGGTTCACCATCACGTGTTTTGGGCTGATAGCGTGCTTTTTGAGCGGTAAGTTTTGCAGCATTATCCAAAGACACAAAACCACTAGATTGAGTCACGGTAATACTGGATACTGTACCATTGGGCTCTACAATTACCATTAATTTAACTATTCCTTCC
>CAKARD010000065.1 GCA_916720425.1 uncultured Kingella sp.
AGGCGCGTGGTGCTAATAATGTGATTATTTGCGCCAAGATTTTAGGATTGGCAGCAATCATGCTACCACCATTTAAACAGTTGTATTCACCCATATTGTCTGTGATGATACCTCCTGCTTCTTGTACCACTAATGCGCCCGCAGCAATATCATAAGCAGATACATAGGGGCTGACTATACCATCAATACCGCCTGTCGCCAATTCACACAAATCCAAGTTAGGTACGCCATGAGTGCGTAAACCATAGGTTTTATAGATAAGACTATTCATTAATTCAATGTACTGATTTTTTTGTTCTTTATTGTAATTGGTTTGGGTAGCAATACCCATAATACAACGCCCCAATTCAACACGATTGCCCACACGTATACGTTTATCATTTAGTCGTGCGCCTTCTCCTCGTGTAGCCGTGTATAAATCGTTGCGTTGAGGTGCGTAAATGAGTGCTTCTTTGAGTACACCTTTTTCTAATAGTGCCAAGCTAACCGCATAATCTTTTTGTTCACGTGCATAGTTTTCTACGCCATCTAATGGTGTAATTAGCCATTCCCAATCAGCATGCTGTGTAATGGGGGTTTGTGCTGTGGTGATTCGATGATGTGGATAAGCCTCTTGCAACACCTGAACCAAAGTCTGTTCAGATTGTTGCGTGATGTCTTGAATAAAGTCATAAAAAGGTTTGCTATCAGGTTTAAATGTGTGTAATTGACCTGAAGCACGAAGCATGGCATCACCTGCACGGCGAGCAGCTTTAAAGGCAATGTTTAAAAAGGGATTGAGTTGTGCCATAAGTGGGTAAAATTATCCATAAAACGTGAATTATACGGCTAGACGGCATAATTGACAAAGGCGTAATATACTATTTTTAGTTGATGAGAAAAAATATGAATGATACGCGTAAAGGAATCCTACTGGCTCTAGCTTGTTTTGGTACTTGGGGGTTGTTTCCTGTGTTTTGGTATCCACTTAATCATTCTGCCATGCCAGCTGGACAAATTCTAGCACAGCGTATCGTTTGGTCTTCAATATTTTCGTTCATTTTGTTGTTATGGATGGGGCAATGGGATGAAATTAAACATGCGCTAAAAAATATCCAATTATTGGCGATGTTTATTGTGTCTGCTTTTTTGATTGCAGTGAATTGGCTGGTGTATTTATGGGCCATCACCCATCATCACGTGGTGGATTCCAGCTTGGGGTATTTTATTAATCCGTTGTTTAACGTATTGCTGGGATTTTTAATATTTAAAGAGAAGATTACTATAGCACAATGGATTGCGTTGGGATTGGCAACAGGAGGGATTATCTGGTTGTCTATTTTAGCAGGGCAAATCCCCTATATTGGATTACTTTTAGCGGCCAGTTTTGGATTTTATGCTGTGGTGCGTAAGCTTGCACCCATGCCTGCTTTGGCTGGATTGGTATTGGAAACCTTATTGCTTGTACCTTTTGCTTTAATGTATTTAGTTTGGTGTGCTTATGAAGGTACATTAATATTGGGTGATTTAACCGTATTACAAAAAGCCGTATTATTGACATCAGGTGCGGTTACCACTTTGCCATTATTGGCGTTTACCGCATCAGCAAAACGAATCAATTTATCGCTATTGGGGATTTTGCAAAATATTTCTCCCACTTTTCAGCTTTTTTTGGGCTTAGCGTTTGGCGAAACATTAAGTGGTGAGCGTTTAATTGGATACGGTTTGGTATGGTTAGGGGTGTTGGTATTTTTGTTAAGTGTGTGGCGCACAGCAAGAGCTTAATACTTAGCGGCACTGTGCTAAAACTGCTTGGGCGGCTAATTGGTCGGTATCTTTTTGTAATAAATGATGTAATTGTTCAAAATCTTGTTCCAATATCGCAACTTTTTCGGGATGTTGATACCAATCTAAAACTGCCGCTGCCAATTTTTCAGGTGTAGCGTCAGATTGTAATAATTCAGGAACCATTTCTTTATTCAATAAAATATTGGGTAAACCCACATGGCGAACTTTAATTTTATGCTTGACCAAGCGATAAGTTAGCGCGGAAATTTTATAACTGATAACCATAGGGCGTTTACACAATGCTACTTCTAAGGTTGCGGTGCCACTGGTTACTAAAACCACATCTGCCGCTGTACAAGCCAAATCCGTTTTTGCTGCTTGCAAACGAATGGGTAATTTTTTAAATTCATCTTGTGCTAGATAATATTGCAATCGTTCACGTGTTGCTGCTGTAGGGTAAGGTGAAATAAATTGTGCATTGGGTAAAGTTTGCAAAATTAATTTTACTGTACGCAAAAAAATAGGTGCCATATAATCAATTTCACTTACACGACTGCCCATTAAAATAGCGAAAACAGGTGTATTTTCTTCCAATTTTAAGCGAGTTCTTGCTGCTTTTTTATCTGCTATCATGGGCAAAGTTTGTGCTAAAGGATGTCCAACAAACAAAGCATGGCCTCCCGCTTGGCGATACAAATCCACTTCCATAGGAAACAAGCATAATACTTGATTGACTTGTTTTACAATTTTGTTTACACGTTCTTGCTTCCATGCCCAAACAGAAGGCGACACATAATGTATAGTAGGAATGCCTACTGCCTTGAGTTTTGCTGCCACACCTAAATTAAAATCAGGTGCATCAATCCCAACAAAAACATTAGGTTGAATAGCTTTTAATCGTGCGATTAAATCACGGCGAATACGCCAAATTTCAGGTAAACGCTTAATGACTTCTGTATAACCACGCACGGCCAAACGTTCCTGATCAAACCAACTCTCACAGCCTGCTGCTATCATACGCGGCCCACCAATACCGACAAAACGTGCATCAGGGCATAAAGTTTTAATAGCATTAATCAAATGTGCTCCGAGTAAATCACCAGAGGCTTCACCTGCACATAATGCAATGGTTAAAGGTGTCGTCATGGTTTGGTTTTCGTGAAATTATGTTAATATGTATTGTAACACGAACACGCTTTTTGCTACGTATCATGTGAGTTGACTATTTTTTAAGCATAATCTAAGCCAACATATAAAAATAGCATTATAAAAGCAAAGAATAAAAGAATATTAGTTTTGTAAAATATCAGCCACAATATGTTTTGCTACATCATTAATCTTTAATACTTGTTTATATTGTTCAATTTCTTGTGTACGAATATATAATTTACCGTTCAGAGCTTGATAAACATAGTTTGCAATATCTGTATTATTAGAAGCAATATGACAACATTGCCGAGCTAACTGACCATTTTGATTAAATTTCATATGATTGGGATTTTCAATAAAGACAATGGGTTTATTAGTTAGTGGATATTCAGCAATAAAGGAGATACCATCAGTAATTAACATATCTGACCATTCGAAGCTATTGATATAGTTCCAATCATCATCTATGGATAAGTTATCTAATGTATTTATTTCTTCTATAAATTTATGATAAATATCGGGAAATCGATGATTCATACTAACAGATAAAATGGGATGGGGACGGTATTTAATATGAATTTTATTGCCAAGTTCTTTTGCTAAATCTATAAAGAATAAACAATTTTTTTCAAATGTACCAAATGCTAACCATTCTGAATTGATGCTATGATGTGGTGCCCAAAGTATATGGATTGGTTGATTAGTTGGTTGATTAGTTGGTAGGTTGAATCTTTGGGTAAGATATTCTAATTTAGTATTGCCTAAGAATTTTATAGTATTAGGATTGCCAATAAAATTTTTACGCGCTTTATCATAAGAAAGTTGACTATTACAGTATATTTTATGGCAGTATAAATGAAAATTTTGGTTTATTTCTAAGTCTAGTCCATCGATTTCAAATTCCTCTAGCAAATCTAAAGAATAATAAGGAATATAAATAATTTTATATTTTGCTAAATGTAATGCAGAACATAATGCTGGGATATCTGCATCCCAAGGTGATTGGCGGATAACATAATCGGGATTTATAGAAGCCATATAGGCAAGATATGCTTCTATATCATGGGGATTTAGAGTGTGATATGCGATATTTTCCTGTTGCAAATAAGCTTGTGTATGTAATGAATAGGCATTTTGTAAGCTATGATTTTGCTCTTCTGCTTGGATAGCTAATACAAAGACAACAACATCATGACGATGTTTAAATGTTTGATAAATACCTGATAATGCTGTCCATGTAGTCATGTTATGAACGATAAATAAAATGTGTTTTTTATGATTGGGCTGTGGGTTAGAACGAAGTGTATGAATTAATAATGTATTTAAGCGAGAATGTGTGTTTTGGTTAAGTTGAGTTAAATCATTAAATAGCCTATCTTGGTTTTGCTTATAATCTTCTAAATGATTGAGTAAAGATTGTTGATATTGATTAAGAATGGTTTCCAATATTTGATTTTGTGTAGTAATAATATTTTGGAGAGATGAAACTGTATTTTGTATTTCATGTATTTTGATTGTTAATTCGTTTACTTTACTTTCTATACGTTTTTTATAATGAATTCTGCGTCTTGCCGAAATAATTAATTCTTTAAGTCCTTTGGCCATGATATTTCTTTCAAATATTTAACGAATTTATTATAACTTAAGTCTGTGATAACTTCTTAATTTTTTACTGAAAATAAGGTCTGATATGCTGATTGTTGTGATGATGCATCGCACTAAAATACAAGATTTATTTTATCAGTGGGTGTGTTTACATAGGGAACGGGTTATTTGGTTGATCGAAACTGTGTCCAAATGGGCTGACAAATCACAGGTAAGCTGGGACAGATACCCAATGTACCACCACTAAAATCATTCAAACGATGAAAATCACTACCAACACTGGCAAACAAATTATAATGTTGTGCCAATAGCGCGTAGTTGACGCGATCGTTGAGATTACAGTTACCACTATGTACTTCCATGCCTTGTCCACCCAAGTGAGAAAATTCTTCTAACAAGCTGCGTCGTGCGCCGGTAGATAGGGTATAGCGCATGGGATGTGCCACAATCGCTAAACCATTGGCGGTTAAAATAGCATGGACGACTTCATCTAATGTTGCCCATTCATGTTTGACTGCGGCGCATTTGCCATCACCCAAATATTTTATAAATGCATTTTGTTTGTTACGTGCATAACCTTGTTGTACCAACCAATCGGCAAGGTGGGTGCGAGAAACCATTTCACGATTGCTGGCAAGAGATAATGCGCCTTCAAATGCACCCTTGATTCCCTTTTTTTCTAGTTTATCTACTATTTTTGCCAAACGTTCTATGCGTCCTGATCGCAAACGTGCCAATAGATTTTGCAAGATGAGATTATCTATATCAAAATCCAAGCCTACTATATGAATGGTTCGGCCACGCCATGTGGTGGATATTTCTACACCATTAATAAATAACATGCCCAAAGCTTGTGCAGCTTGTCGTGCCTCATATAATCCTCCTGTATGATCGTGATCGGTGAGCGCAAGCAGCGTGCAACCGTTTTGATGCGCCAATTGCACCACTTGAGTAGGAGACAAAGCCCCATCTGATACAGTACTATGACAATGTAAATCTATCATGTTAATAATTTCGATAATTCATTGATTGCGCGTTGTTTTTCTACTGAGTCTATGGATTCTCCATTTAAAGGAGACCATTTGGGAGAATGTTGCGCTTGTTTAATGGGTTCGGGTAAATCTTTCCACGGTGCATGCTGTGCTTGTGTAACAATGGGGCTTTGTGCTGCATGACCTCGTCTTTGTAAAGTGTGCCATAAATCTAAATTACGCGCTGCTAATAAAGTAATGGTGGCGGCATCTAAATGTAAGGTTTGCACCCCATGCCATTTGTCACTAATGGTTTGCCAATTACTTGCCATGCCACCCAGTAATCCCCCTAAAGTTGCTCCCAAACCTAAAGATGTACCCAATGTGAGTGCGTCCAAACCTAAACCCAATAATGCACCTGCTGCGGCACCTGTGCTGGTACGTATGCCATATTGTTTTAATAAGTCCACATCAAAAGGATCACGGCTAAAGGTTTGCAAGGTTTCATTGAGTTCTGGTGATACTTGATCTTGATAAAAACGGTATCGATCCACTAAATTTTGTTGTAATTGACGTTCGTATTGGCGTACCGTATCTTGCAAAGTATTGTTTGCGCTTTGACGTTGTGGTTCATCAGCATAGGCAATACGCAATGCGGCACAATCAATTAAAAATGCAGCAATACTGTATTTTGCTTTATGTGCTAATTGTTGCCAATCTTGCTTGCGTTGGTTAATCAACGAGAGCAAAATGGCTTGTCTGTCTTGGGGCAACATGGTGGCGAGTTTTTGCCATAGTTGCATTTCTCCTGAAAAATCAAATGCTACCGTGTCAAAAGTTGCAAAAACGTGTAAATAGCGGCGTGATAGCATGGTTCGCCATGCATTGGTATCGGCTTGAGCAATAAAATTAAATACGGGCATAATTGGACGAGCGCACCATGATAAAATGGTTAACTCATCTTTATATTTGGGCAAAACGGGTTCGCGTGTATCAACCACATACAACGCACAATCGCTATTAATTAATTGTCGCAACACTTTGCTTTCTTGAGAAAAATCACTTTGCGCCTCTTCACTGGCTAAAAATTTTTCGATGCGGTCAATGCCATCTTGTTGTGCTGAAGTATGCGCTTCAAGCCAGTCCAACACACTGCCCGCATCTTCTAAACCAGGGGTATCATAAAGTGCGACAAAATGTCCCAAGTTGGCTTGTTCCACATGGCGTGTTGTGGCTGAAGCATTTTTTACTTCACCAAAGCGACTATCGCGCAATAATGTACGCATTAAAGAAGTTTTACCTGTATTAGTATGCCCAACCACACACAGGTGAATCAAGTTTGGAGAATGATTGCCCGTTTTCATATTGTCAATTAAGATGCCGTTTTAGTTTAATTAAGGTAGAAGACTGATGACATATTATAACGAAGAATCAACATCTGTGATGATTGTTGCTGAATGATGAATCACAATATCATATTGATGGTTCCTGTGGTTAATATTATTTTTTGGGACTTTTATTGATCTCACAACTGGCAATCATGGCGGGACTAATAGCACCAGCATGGTTGCATGTAAATAATTTGGTGGTTTTGGGTGAGATGTTGGACAATGCGAACGCACAAATCACCGCGCAAACGACTGATATTCAAACCATATTTGTTCATAATCAATAAGGCGAATTAATCGCCCATTAACTTAAATATCAATACTAATCAATTAGATAACCGGAGACCTTTGCAAAATTCCTTTCCCCCGACAGCCGAAACCTAAACACAGGTTTTCGGCTGTTTTTGTTTCAAATA
>CAKARD010000066.1 GCA_916720425.1 uncultured Kingella sp.
TCGTTCATAGCAGCATCGACAATGATGAAGTTTTTGTCTTCGTTATGTTTGATGTATTCCACGCGTGTTAATAGCGTGCCTGCGTTACCGACTAAGCTTCGTCCTGGTTCCAAAATTAAAGCTAAGTGGCGTCCTTGCAAACGCTGAGCAAGGGCTTGCGCATAAGCATGCAAATCAGGAGCGGTTTGCGTGGTTTTGTCATACACAATACCTATACCGCCACCTAAGTCGATGTGTTGCAAAACAATGCCTTGCTGCGATAATGTATCCACTAAGGCTAACATACGTGCGCATGCATCAATTAATGGGTGAAGGTCTAATAATTGTGAACCAATATGGCAATCAATACCAATAACATTAAGATAAGGCAAAGTATGGGCATAAAGGTATGCCTGTTGGGCTTCTTTCATACTAATACCAAACTTATTGGCTTTTAGTCCTGTGGAAATATAGGGGTGTGTTTTTGCATCAACATCGGGATTAATGCGTAGTGATACAGGAGCCATTTTGCCTAATTGTTGTGCAACTCGGTTAAGGCGTTCTAGTTCGGGTAAACTTTCTACATTAAAGCATTTAATACCCGCGTTAAGTGCAAATATCATTTCTGCTTCACTTTTGCCCACGCCAGAAAAGATGATTTTGTCTGCTGTTGCACCCGCTGCCAATACACGTGCAATTTCACCGCCTGATACGGTATCAAAACCACTACCCATTTGGGCAAATTGGCGAATAATATTTAAATTACTATTGGCTTTTACTGCATAGCAAATGAGTGGTTGAATTTTTGCAAACGCGGTTTGATAGTTAGTAAAAGCTTGTTGCAAAGCGTGCTGGCTATACACATATAATGGTGTGCCAAACTCTTGAGCCAGTTGAGTGTAAGCTATATTTTCACAAGTTTTAGTCATAAGTCGTCTCTAAGTTGGTGGAAATGGGTTCGCTGGCGGTGCGTGGCTGGGAACGTTTAAATTCTATGTCTGTTTGGATAATACCAAATTGGTTTTTGTCATTGGGGTGGGGCAGATAGAGATTGCCTTTATAACCACAAGCAGTCAAGATGCAGATTGCCAATATTAATAAGAGAGATTGATACATAAGTGACCTTTCTTTTCAGCTGCACCAAAAACTGGCACAATCGCTAATCTTAAAGCATTTTCACGCATAAGGACAAACCAAAATGACTGAAACAGAGTTTTTACAACATTCTGAGCAATTATTTAATCATATTGAAAATACATTGGATAATTATGCTTTTGATTGCCAATTGTCAGGCAATGTATTAACGATAGAGGCAGATGATGGGACGCAAATTATTGTGAATCGTCATACACCAAATCAAGAATTATGGATAGCAGCAAAAAGCGGGGGGTATCATTTTGCCTATCAAAAAGGAAAATGGTTAGCCACACGTGATGGACGTGAGTTTTTTGCTGTTCTTAACGAAGTGTTGAGTGCGGCCACCAATGAAACGGTTGTTATTGCTGCTATTTAGGAAAAGTAAGATGAATTATCGTATTGCACCGAGTATTTTATCTGCAGATTTTACGCGTTTAGGTGAAGAAGTTAAAAATGTGATTGCAGCAGGAGCGGATTTAATACATTTTGATGTTATGGATAATCATTATGTTCCCAATTTAACTTTTGGTTCAATGATTTGTGCGGCGTTGCGTCCCATTAGTACTGTGCCGATTGATGTACATTTAATGGTAGAACCTGTAGACGAAATGATTAACTCATTTATTCAAGCGGGGGCAGATATGATTAGCTTTCATCCCGAAGCCAGTCGTCATATCCATCGTAGTTTGGGGTTGATTAAAAATGCAGGCAAGCAAGCGGGTCTGGTACTTAATCCCGCTACACCTATTTCTATTTTGGAAGAAGTGTTATCGCAACTGGATCTTGTATTATTGATGTCGGTTAATCCAGGTTTTGGTGGACAGAGTTTTATTGAGCATAGTTTGGACAAAATTCGCCGTACTCGTCAATTGTTAGATAATTATCAAGCGCAAACGGGGCGGTATATCGCCTTAGAAGTAGATGGGGGCATTAAAGTTGATAATATTGGTGCTATAGCAGCTGCGGGAGCGGATACTTTTGTGGCAGGTTCTGCGATTTTTGGTGCAAGCGATTATGCGCCAGTGATTCATGCGATGCACACAAAAATTAAGCAAGCGGTAAATACACATCAAATCGTGTAGATTTGCCAATATACTGATAGGCAGGTTTTTGATTCGCTAAATATTCGCCCAAGCGTGGTCGTTTGACTACTATGCGTTTTTGGGCGTTTTGTTGCGCCATGCTTAATAACGCGCAGTCATTTTGTTGATTACTTTGTGCCACTAGAGTGTGAAAATAGGCCATTTCTTTTTTAACGGCGGCAGATTTTTGTCGTTGGGGATACATGGGATCGAGGTAAATCACATCGGGTTTGCCATATTGTGTTGCGCGTTGGGGTAGGGCAATGACAGCGTCATCTTGTATTAAAGTGATGCGTGCGACAATCTCTGCTACGGATTCATCGCTCAAGGCGCGTATAACACCATCTTGTAGCAAAGCAAAGACAGTAGGATTTTGTTCAAATACGCAAAGATTCAAGTCTAAGCTGGCTAAGACAAAAGCATCGCGCCCTAAGCCACCGGTTGCGTCCCAAACGGTCGGATGGGTTTTGTGATTAACGGCTTTGGCAATGAGTTCACCGCCACCTTGAGTGCGTCTATGTGCGCTTGCTCCACGTGTAAAATCCACTTGTACACGGCCTTTTTCGCCGACATGACAAAGTGATAAACCTGTTGAATCATACAATAAATACATACCTTGCTGGGGAATGAGGTGAGTGGTTGTGAAAGGCAAGTGTTGAGGCAAGGGAATAGAGCTAATGATATTCATGGTTGTCTGGTAATGGATTTAATGAACACGCGTTGCGCCGCGTACCATGCTAAAAATGCAACGGGTGAAGGCTAAAATTGATGTGACTGGATGCAAGTAGCAAGCCCGCGTAGCGGGCTTGGGCGCACAAAGTGCGCCTATACATTTGTGTTCAGTCAAACATAGGACAATACAAGATACTGTTGCGTTCACAGCGTGGTGCGCGGCGCAACGCGCGATCTGGTGCAAAATAATTATTTTTTATCTATAAACTGGCCATATGCCATAATGCGTTCAAAACGGCGATCAAGCAATTGATCTAATGACAAGTCCTGAGCTTGCTTGAGCTGTTTGCTCAATACCTCTTTGACATTTTTCATTAAATCGGGATAGTTGCGATGAGCCCCGCCCAAAGGTTCATTGATGACTGTATCTATCAGTCCCAGCTTATGTAGGCGATCGGCGGTAATCCCCAATGCCGCTGCCGCTTCAGGTGCTTTTTCGGCTGTTTTCCACAAGATAGAGGCGCAACCTTCTGGCGAAATCACCGAATAAGTAGCATATTGCAACATATTAACATAATCACCCACTGCAATGGCTAATGCCCCCCCAGATCCGCCTTCACCAATAATGGTACAAATAACAGGAACGCGCAATTTGGTCAATTCATATAGATTTTTGCCAATCGCTTCGGATTGGTTGCGTTCTTCTGCGCCAATACCTGGATATGCTCCTGGTGTATCTACAAAAGTCAGTACAGGCAAATTAAATTTTTCAGCAAGATGCATCAGGCGCAAAGCCTTGCGATAGCCTTCTGGACGAGGCATGCCAAAGTTACGGCGGATTTTTTCTTTGGTATCACGTCCTTTTTGATGCCCAATAACCATGACGCTTTGCCCTTCAAAACGCGCTAAGCCCCCGACAATAGCAGGATCATCAGCAAAGTGGCGATCTCCGTGCAACTCTTGAAAATCCGTGCAAAGAGATTCTATATAATCTAATGTATAAGGGCGTTGTGGATGACGCGATACTTGAGAAACTTGCGCTGGGGTAAGCTTAGCAAAAATGGATTTGGTTAAATCATTGTTCTTTTTTTGCAAGTGTTTGATTTCATCTGAAATATCTAAGGCTGAATCATCTTGCACCAAACGTAACTCTTCTATTTTATGAGTCAGTTCCGCAATGGGCTGTTCAAAATCAAGGAAAACGGGTTTCATAACATTCCTTTGTGAGCAGTAAAAATAATCGTAATGATACGCTATTTTATTGCATTAGCGTAAAATACGCAGTTTTAAATATTTAGATAATTGTGATGATGTCGCAAAATAGTAGCAACCCTATTGGTGTTTTTGATTCTGGTGTAGGCGGTTTAACGGTGGTTAGGGCACTAATGGAACGTTTGCCCAACGAAAATATTGTGTATTTTGGAGATACCGCACGCGTGCCTTATGGTACTAAATCTCGTCATACGATTGAAACATTCAGCGCACAAATTGTGGAATTTTTATTGCAAAATCAAGTTAAAGCTTTGGTTATTGCCTGTAATACCATTGCCGCTGTGGCTTATCAAAAAGTGCAACATATGGCAGGCAATATGCCTGTTTTAAGTGTGATTGAAGCAGGGGCTTATGCCGCATTACATACAACACACAATAATCACATTGGTGTGATTGCCACCAATACTACAGTAAACAGCAACGCCTATGCCAGCGCCATTCATGCTAAAAATCCCAGTACTCGCGTTATTTCTCAAGCTGCGCCTTTGCTTGTGCCACTGGTAGAAGAAGGATGGATAGATCACGAAGTCACACGCTTAACCGTACGCGAATACCTCAAACCCTTGTTGGTAGAAAACATTGATACACTGGTATTGGGATGTACGCATTATCCGCATTTAAAGCCATTGATTCGCCGCGAAGCCCCCAATCTAGCCCTAGTCGATAGCTCTACTACAACAGCAGAAGCGACAGCGCAAGCTTTAGCTCAGGCACAGCTGCTTAACGAGCAAACTCATGGCGCAGACTATCGTTTTTATGTTTCCGATATTCCATTGCGTTTTCAAACCATAGGTGAACGTTTTTTGGGACGTAGCTTAGAACAAATTGAAATGTTGCGCTTGGGGTGAGCAGTTTGTGGTGCGATTAAAATCATACCTTGTCACCTTTTTTATTTGTTAATTACGATTGGGGTGCAAGAGTGATTTTGGTAAAAATATCAAGATTTATTTTAAAATTTTAAAAATAGGATGAATTGTTGTATAAATAGTATACAAAAAATTCCCATCTTATAAAGCCATAGGTTAAAATCGTTTTTATTTATGATTTTAGGAAAACCTATCAATGAAAAAAATGCTATTGGTGATAGCGGTGGTTGCCGCCTTGAATGCCTGTTCTTCTAATAACAGTAAAAGCACGGTGAATCGTGATGCGGTTGCTACGCAAAATATGAGCAATGATCAATTATATGGAGAAGCACGTGAAGAATTGGATGCAGGCAATTATGCTCGCGCTACCCGTTTATATGAAATTTTGCGTGCTCGCCAAGCCGAAGGGCGTTATACAGAACAATCTTTAATTGATAGTGCCTATGCGCATTACAAAAATGAAGAACCCGCCAAAGCCTTAAATGATTTGGCACGTTTTGAGCAAAACTTTCCCGCCAGTGTTGATATGGATTACGCATTATATTTGCGTGGCTTAGTATTATTTGATGAAGACCAATCATTTTTACGTAAACTTGCGTCTCAAGATTGGTCTGATCGTGATCCTGAAGCAAACCGTCGAGCCTATCAAGTGTTTAATCAATTGGTGACACGTTTCCCTAGCAGTAAATATGCGGAAGATGCACGCAAACGCATGGCACAATTGGTTGATGCTTTGGGCGGCCATGAAATGGCCATTGCTCGTTACTATGCCAAACGAGGCGCATACGTTGCTGCGAATAATCGTGCGCAACGCGTTATTGAACAATACCAAAATACTCGTTATGTAGAAGAAGCCTTAGCGATTATGGTATTTAGCTATAATAAAATGGGCAATACACAATTGGCCAACGACACGCAACGTGTGTTAGAGCAAAATTTTGCCCAAAGTCCTTATCTCAAAAAAGCCTGGCAGCCCAATGATATGCCATGGTGGCGTTATTGGAAATAAGCGATGCGACACAGTTTATTTGCTGCGATGCTGTTGGTGAGTGTATTAGCGCACGCCGCACCAAAAACAGAGGCGCAAGTGCATGAGTTTCGCCAAATGATGCAATCCGCCAACCAAGACTTAAAACAAGGCAAGCTGACGGCAGCTTTTAATAAAATTAAAGCCATGGCAGAAAAGGGATTTGTTGATGCGCAATATATTTTGGCGACGTTGTATCATGATGGAGAAGGGACGAAACAGGATTTAAACCAAGCTCGTCTATGGTATCAAAAAGCAGCGGTACAACAAGAGAATGCTGCTGTGGCAAGCTTAGCGAAAGAGGCTTTGGAAGAGTTGGAGCAGGTCAAGCCATAGTTTTGAAATAAATGCTAAGTCAATAAAATAATTAAGGCTACCTAAAATTTTAGGTAGCCTGTAGTTATTAAGGTAAAAAATAATTTTAGATATTATAATTTATTTTTAATATCGTTAATCAGATTTTCAGCTTTTTCTTTTGCTTCATCAAGCAAATTGATAGCTTCTTCTTTACCTTGTTTTAGAACGTCAGCGACTTTTTCTTCAATGTTTGATGCCACTTCTTTAGCTTTTCCAAGGCCTTCTTGAGCCAAACCTTCAGCCTTAAGTTTGGAATCGTTAAAGACTTCGCCTGCTTTTTCTTTTAAATTACCACTAATTTGATCTAATTCACCAGCCATGATAGATTCCTTTTCAAACCTTGTTAATATGAATGATTATTATATACTAGTTAAGTCTTCGGTTGCAATTTATAAAACGATCATTTGAAAGATTGATTTTGAGGCAATGTTTATTTCTTAATTCATGTGGTTTCAGTATCGCTTTTGCTTGGGGTATGTTGGTGCATCTTGGTCTTTGATACTGTTTTGATTTCAGTTTTTTGTATGAGATGTTAGGGTGGGCAAGGAAAAATGTGGTTATAAATAATAATATGATTCGACCATATTTTTAGTATAGTTAATGATGTTGTTTTAGTTAAAAGATCCTCTGAATTTTAATTGAATTGTTCAGAGGAGTTCTGTTTTACTCAATATTCACCCGTTTCAGGCGCAGCGCATTGCCCAACACCGAAACCGAGCTTGCCGCCATTGCCGCGCCTGCGATGACGGGGTTTAAAAAGCCGAGC
>CAKARD010000067.1 GCA_916720425.1 uncultured Kingella sp.
AAAATAAGGTGATTAATTATACGATAGTTGGGGTTATCCTCCATGCAAATAATCATAAATTTTCTCGGCCAAAGCTTGATTAATCCCTTCTACTTGCGCCAAATCTTCCACACTGGCAGCTTGTACACCGCGCAACCCACCAAATCGAGCCAATAGTGCTGCTTTGCGTTTTGCTCCTATACCTGCAATATTGGTCAGTGATGAGGTTATGCGTGCTTTATCACGTTTGGTGCGATGACCGGTTATGGCAAAACGGTGGCTTTCATCTCGTATGGTTTGTAATAAATGCAAGGCTGGACTGTTGGCGGGCAATCTAAATTGCTGATGGCTAAATGGCAAAATAAGTTCTTCTAAACCTGCTTTGCGTTCTGGGCCTTTGGCAATACCGATAAGAGGGATATTTAATCCCAACTCTTGCCATACTTCCATTGCAATACGAATTTGTCCTTTGCCTCCATCTATGAGTACCACGTCTGGAAAGCGTACTGTTTCGTTGTTAAGATGAGCTTGTTGCATTTTGCCATAGCGACGTGTTAACACTTCACGCATGGCGGCATAGTCATCACCTGCTCGGGCGGTGGTGATGTTATAGCGGCGGTATTGTTTTGGTTGCATGGCAAAATTATCATACACGACGCAACTGGCTACCGTTGCTTCACCTTGGGTATGGCTAATATCGAAGCATTCTAGCCGTTGTAATTCAGCTTCAGGAATGCCGATTATTTCTGCTAGTGCGGCAACCCGTGCTTGTTGATTGATATTTTGCAATTGATGCTGGGATAAAGCTTGTTCTGCATTACGGATTGCCATATTGAGCCAAACTTTTCGTTCTCCCTTTTCTGCCTGTGCAAAAGTGATGGTTTTAGTGTGTTCCTGATTCAGCACATTTTGCAAATCTGATGGTAAAACAAAATTGCCAATTAAAACATCGGGTTTAGCTTGACCCAAATAATGTTGTGCAACAAAAGCTTCTGCGTAATCTTGAGGATTAGGATTGGGATCATGGCGTGTATCTGGAAAAAAAGACTTATCACCCACATGTCGCCCCCCGCGTATGCTCACCCAATGTAAACACACACCACCATGGTTTGTAACTACTGCAATCACATCAATATCCACTTGATTATTGCTGGCTTGACTATCAATAAACTGTTTGGATTGTAATGCAGCTAAGGCTTGCATTTGATCACGTAATAGTGCAGCGGTTTCAAAATCCAGCCGTTCTGCTGCTTTGATCATTTTTTCTTGCCATTGGTGAAATAATTCGCTGGTGTGTCCATTTAAAAAAGCCGTAGCATGTTTGACTTGTTCTGCATAATCTTGTGCTGAAATTTTTCCCACGCAAGGTGCAGAACAACGCTTAATTTGATACAGCAAACACGGACGATCACGGTGAGTCAAGACACTGTCTTCACAGGTGCGCAATAAAAACACCTTTTGTAAAATCTCAATACTTTCACGCACTGCATAACCATTGGGATAAGGGCCAAAAAACTGATGAGGTTTTTTAGGAGTGCCACGAAAATACGCCAGTTTTGGAAATTCATGCCCACTTAACATTAAATAAGGATATGATTTGTCATCACGAAACAAAATATTGTATTTGGGTGATAGAGATTTAATTAAATTATTCTCTAAAATTAGAGCTTCAGCTTCATTGCGTGTTAAAGTAATTTCTACCCGTGCAACTTGTTTTAACATTAACTGAATGCGTGGTGAATGATCGTTTTTTTGAAAATAGCTGGATACGCGCCGCTTCAAATTTACTGCTTTGCCCACATACAACACGCTATTATCCGCCGCTAACATACGATACACACCCGAAGAGGGTGGCAATGATTTTAAAAATACATCCAGTTCAAAAGGAGTAGAAGACATGGTATTTACGGTAATAAAATCAAAGTGAACATGATAACAAAATTTTTAGATGTGATTGAAATCATAGGCGTGGATATTTTTAGTAACCCGTGCCTTAAGTCGGAGAAATGGACATAGGCATGGCGCAGTGTCATGTACTTGCAGATGGACAATTGTTTGAACCAGTCAGTGCATTCAAAATACTTAAAGGCAAATTAGCCAAAACCATGCGATGGTGTATGCGAGAGATTAGAAAGTGGCGAGGGTGAAGTGAATCATGCAGCCAGAGCTGTAGTAGCAGAAATGCACCGAAGTGATTTAGGAATGGCTCAATACTGTTTATGAACGTAGTCGTCCTTCCCTGAAGGGAAGGACATCAATAGGTATCATGCCTAGTGTATACGTATAAATTCAGATCTATTCTATGTTGATAGTGTCATTAACACTCAGTGATTTAAAGTAACAAGGTTTAGAGAATGTTCTAATTTTTTGCACAAAAAAGCCATGCTTTGGCTTGATTAATATCTGCCCAAATTTGTTTTTTGAGTGCGTCTAAATCGTCAAACTTGATTTCATCACGCAATTTATGTAAAAAACTGATTTCTAGACGTTTTCCATATAAATCACCATAATAATCAAATAAATAGACTTCTAATTTGCTGTCAATGGTTTGGGATACACTGGGATTTTTTCCTAAGGAAGCCACCCCAAATTTTTCACCAAAATCCCCTTTTGCACGCACAACAAAAATGCCATTGAGCGCATAATGATGTTTGGGCAGATGAATATTGGCTGTAGGCGTTCCCCATGTGCGCCCAAGTTTTTGACCGTGTTTCACATGCCCGCTTAGGCTGTATTCATGACCCAAAATAGCAGTAGCAAGATCTAATTTTCCTTGTGCTAGAGCTGCACGCACTGCTGTACTGCTGGCACGAACACCTAAAGTTAAAATACTGGGTGTGCGCTCTGTTACAAAATCAGTTTGTTGTGATAAAAGCGCAAAATCGCCACCGCGCCCTTTACCAAAGCGAAAATCATCACCCACTAATAAATAACGGGTGTTAAGCTGTTGGCGTAAAATCTGTTGAATGAATTGTTCGGCTGTCAAGGCGGCAAAAGATGAATTAAACCGTTGTACCCAAACAGCATCTAAACATTGCGTTTGAGCCAATAAACGTAATTTATCGCGCAGTGGTGATAAGCGATAGGGGCGTTCTTGCCCTTGTTGCTGACTAAAAAATTCATTGGGTTGTGGTTCAAAAATAATGGCGACACAACTCAATTGTCGAGCATGCGCTTCTTGCGATAATCGTGCTAAAATATGCCGATGACCCAAATGTACGCCATCAAAGTTGCCTATAGTCACGGCACTATTGTGTGGAATGTGTGGGCGATGATGACCCAGCCAAATGTTCATGGTTATTCTGTGGTTTGTGAAGTGATAAAAGGGACTAACTTTGAAAAATCTATAACAGGATTTTATCAAAGTTAATCCTAGCGTGTTTAAATTGCCATTAAATCTTCTTCTTTGTTGGCTAAGATTTTGTCTATATCGGCGATATATTTATCCGTTAGTTTTTGTACAGCCTCTTCGCCGCGACGTGCTTCATCTTCAGAAATGTCTTTATCTTTGAGTAGGCGTTTGATGTGATCATTCGCATCACGGCGTACATTACGAATGGATACACGCCCATCTTCTGCCTCGCTACGTACTACTTTAATCAAATCTTTGCGGCGTTCTTCAGTTAACATAGGCATAGGAACACGGATTAAGTCGCCAACTGAAGCAGGGTTTAAACCTAAGTTAGAATCGCGAATGGCTTTCTCAATTTTACTTGCCATATTACTTTCAAAAGGTTTTACACCTATAGTGCGTGCGTCTAATAGTGTTACGCTGGCAACTTGGCTAACAGGCACATTGCTACCCCAATATTCTACTTCTACTTGATCGAGTAAACCTGTGTGAGCGCGACCTGTGCGTACCTTGGCTAAATTTTCTTGCAATACTTCTAGTGAGCGTTGCATTTTGTTTTCGGCTGTTTTTTGAATATCGTTAATCATTAGATTTTCCCAAAAAAGAAATAATGTTAATGCATTTTACGCAGACTGAAAACCCATTAAGACCACAAGGCTTGAACGGCAGCATAAACACTAATAACAGCAACTAAGCTGTCTATGCGATCAAACACGCCACCATGCCCAGGTAATAGCTGGCTACTATCTTTAATATTGCAGGCACGTTTGAACCAACTTTCCAATAAATCACCACCGACACTGACGAAAGTTAATACTGTCGTGGCACACAGAGCAAAGAGTAAAGAATATTCAGTAAATAACCAACCTTGTGTATGTGCCAGTATGGTGTAAATCCACACAGCAATTAAGCCACCCATCACCCCTTCCCAGCTTTTTTTGGGGCTTAATAGGGGGGCGAGCTTGCGTTTGCCTAATGCACGACCCGAAAAATAAGCGACGCTATCTGCTAACCACACTAAAATCATTAGTGCTAATAATTGAACAGCGGCATCGGTATCAGGGCGCAATGCCATCAAACCAAACCAAAATGGTAGTATCAATAACCATCCCAACCACTGTGCTTTACAAGCATGGGTTAAATGCCATTTTTGATCCAACCATGTTGGCATGATGAGTAACCAAAATGCCAAAACTATTGCCCATACTAAGGAGGGCAGTTGCCAGTTTCCTAAATAAGCAATGAACATAAACACGCCCGTAGCACATAAATAATGAACTTGTTGGGTATGTTTGAGTGGCGTCATACGTGCATATTCCCACAATGCAAGCAAACTAATGAGCGCAGTAAATAATGCCCACAAGCTGCTTCCTGCATAAAATAACATTAATAACATTAATGGGATCAAGATTAAAGCTGTAATAATGCGTTGTTTTAACATGATTTATCTATCCTTTTTAAGATGAGCGTTGTTGTTCAGGTGGCAATTGTTCAGATGTACGACCAAAGCGGCGTTCACGTTGAGTAAATGAAGCAAAAGCACGATGCATTTCATCGGGATTAAAATCAGGCCATAAAACATCAGTGAAATAGAATTCAGCATATGCCATTTGCCATAACATAAAATTACTGATACGTGTTTCACCACCTGTGCGAATAAATAAATCAGGTTCGGGCGCATCAGCAAGCATTAATTTATTGGTTAGATCTTGTTCACTAATTTGTTTTTTTCCTTCAGAAACTAGCGTATTAACGGCTTGTAAAATATCCCATCGCCCACCATAATCAGCGGCAATAGTTAGGGTGATACCTGTATTATTTTGAGTCATCTCTTCGGCAGAAACAATGCTTTGTTGAATTTCAGTGGAAAAATGTTTACGTTCGCCAATAACGCGTAAACGCACATTATTTTTATGCATTTCAATGATTTTTTTTTGTAGTGCGGTTAAGAATAGTCCCATTAAAAATGAAACTTCTTCTGGTGGTCTGCGCCAATTTTCGGTAGAGAAGGCGAAAACGGTTAGATAGCGAACGCCTGCCAAATTACACACACGACACATTTCTTCTAACACATCTAATCCGCGTTTATGCCCCATCACGCGCGGTAACAAACGTTTTTTTGCCCAGCGCCCATTGCCATCCATAATAATAGCAACATGTTGTGGCACTGTCTGATACGTGGGGATATTCTGGGTGCTACTAATCAGGCTCATAGTGCATTTACCACCGTAAAGAGTAAAGTGATCTATTATAAAGCAAAAAAGATCTTTTAATTATATATATCGTGAGAATAGATTTTGTTTAATAATGAATCTATTTACGCAGAATGTCTTACCGAGCAGCCCCTGAGCCTATTGTGCGGCTAAAAAAACGGCAGGCGTTATGCCCACCGTCTGGCTTAGTTAAAAATAGAATTAATACGGTTTAGCGGTTGTGATAACTTTATGGCGTACCTATTCCGTATCATCAGCAATCAGACAAGGATTTTTATTTTCTTGTAGAACACCATTAAACTTTAGACATTTTCAAAAAAATGAATCAGTCCTTCAATTAATGCTTTAGAAGGGCTTTGTGTTTCGTGATTCGTGCTTGCTATTCGCTTCAAAATAAACAAAGTATTTTTACTATTTATTGCTTGAATAAAGTTATTTAAACCTGCTTCATCAGAAGGATGTCGTCCAACTTCTAAGTAAATAGTGGGCGTGTATTCATATTTATAAATCACATCTTCCAAATCTACAAAATTTGTACCACATTTATTGATTTGTCTTTTCCAATTTTCTTTTTGGTAGCGTTCTGCTGATTTTTTGCAAAGTTGAGGATGAACAGCAATAGCACCTTTTAATTCACAGAGCGTTGCCAATAAAATAGCGGCATAGCCCCCCATTGAAGCACCAATAGTATAAGCTTGTAAAGGAGAAAGTTTAAGCTCTTTTAGGGTATCTAAAATAATCATTTGATAGATGTGGCATGTTGGCATATCTTGCTGACCAACATACCAATATAATGATTGGTCACCCAAAAAGAGGTAGGCATTTTCGCTATTCCAAAGTTCTTTTTCATCAAAATACCAAGAGAATCGGCTATATGCCTCGTAATCAATATAGCCTGTAAATAAAATAATCAGTCGTTTAGGATTGGTGCTAGGATAGAATAAATAAGGAATATTATTTTTGACTTTTCTGTATTTTTTTAGAATATATTCTTTAGAAAATGGCATAACACCGTATAATTCTTTTACCACTAACTTCCATACATCGTCTCTAAGCGGTAAATATTCTGCAATACGACTATCTAAGTGGCATGTTAATTCTTCTAAATATAAGTTGACTGTATTGAGCCAATCATCAAAATTACCTGTATATGCAGGTATATGATTAAGATATGTTTTAATTACTTTCGCAATATCAGATACAATTTCAGCAGTAGAGGGTCTTATTTGTGTGGTGTGCGTACTCATCATATATCATCAATTCTTTATTTACGTTTAAAAGATGCTTTTTTAATAGGTGTTAAATCTTTTTTAGATAATACAGTGCTAAATAATGCTAAATAATCTTGAAAGGGCAAATAGTTTCTTGCCAAAGATGTTGGGTTACAGTTATAAATGTAGATTCCTTTTTGTGCTAATGTGCGCTGGGCATAAGAAATATTAATAATTTGTATACTGGTTTTAGCATCATCAATTTGCAGTTGTGTTTCATCGTAAAAGCGAGGTGATTTTATGTCATAATTTAAATCCAAACCCAAAATATAAATTTGATGGCAGCCAATAAAATAAGCCAATTGCAAAGCAAGCATAACGGTT
>CAKARD010000068.1 GCA_916720425.1 uncultured Kingella sp.
ATGAAGTACTGGCTATACTCAAAGTGCATGATGAGCAATACGAACAATATCAGACTATTGAACCTTGTTATTTAGCGTTTTTAGCTGTAACTGAAAAACAAACAGAATGTAATATTGCGTTATCGTGTGATGATAATATTTTGGCGCATATTCTGTTGCAGAGTGATAATCAGCTTATTTTTGATGAAATTGAACCTATATGAAAAAGCGATATTGGTTAAGTTTGAGTACGTTAGCGGCATTAGGCGCATGGTTTGCTTCGTCTTATATTGCCTTTCCCAGCTATTCTCCCAGTGATCATTATCATTCGCAAACAGGGCAATTTTATAATACGCCACCTTCGCAGCACATAGATAAAGTTGCTACATTATCTTCCATGTGGGATATGATGTTTCATGAGCAGCGTTATCGTCCGTCTACACGTTTGCCCATGCTTTCTCCTGATTGGCACAAGTTTCTTGCACCATCTGAACATGCTAAATTTATTTGGTTTGGTCATTCCACACTGATGGCGCGTATTCATGGCAAAACCATTTTTATTGATCCTGTTTATTATGATACGCCTTCCCCTATAGGATTAATGATGCATCGTTTTCAAGAGCCTCCCGCGCCCTTATCCGATTTACCACCTGTGGATTTGATTGTATACAGTCATGCTCATTATGACCATTTAGATGAAAATGTTGTACGTTATTTTGTGCAACATTCACCACAAACACGTTATCTTGTGCCGTTGGGAGTGGGGGTGTATTTACAAAAATGGGGCGTGAATCCTGAAAACATTACAGAGCGTGATTGGTATCAATCTAGCAATTATTTTGGTATACAATTTCATGCGACTCCTGCGCGTCATAATGCATCGCGTGGATTATGGGATAATAACAAATCGTTGTGGGTGGGCTGGATCATTCAAACGCCTAATGAAAAAATTTATTTTTCGGGAGACAGTAGCTACGGGGAACATTTTGCTCAAATTGGCAAAAAATTTGGTCCTTTTGATTTAGCTTTTGTTGAAAATGGACAGTATAATCGCGCTTGGTCAGATAATCATATGTTTCCCGATGAAACGGTACGTGCCGTGCAGGAGCTTTATGCGCGACGTTGGATGCCGATCCATTGGGGAGCTTATCCGCTTTCTACTCATGCATGGGACGAATCTGTACGCCAAAGTTCAGCACTATCCGATGAAAAGCAAATGAATATGTTAACGCCTATTATGGGGCAAATATTTGAGACACAAAGTGCATCATTACGTTGGTGGCAAGATATAGCACAATAGTGCGATAGATAATCGCATATCATCATGAAAGGATATTTTATGCAAACACAACTTCCCTTTTTTGCTGTTGTAGAGGTATCAGGCGAAGATCGTCATGAATTCTTACATAATCAATTATCCAATGACATCAAAAATTTACCCGAGAAACACGCGTGTTATGCGACTTATAATACTCATAAAGGGCGTGTTATCGCGAATATGATTGTGTATCATGCAGGCGAACGTTTATTGTTGATTTTGGCACAAGATTTGGCCGAAAAAGTCGTTAAAAAATTGCGTATGTATATATTGCGTGCCAAAGTCAAATTAGACATTTTGCCTGATTGGGGTGTAGGTGTAAGCTTACTAGAGAATCTTTCACCTATGTTGCCTAGTGAACCGCATTTGCTTTTATCTAGCGATGAAAATGGTGCGATTATTTTGCCACATGGTGGATTATTGATGGTTGCGCCACGAGAGCAGCTGCCTCAATACAATGAGTTGGTTCAAATCGCATGGCAACGTCATGAAATTTTAAGTGCTTATCCATGGATTAGTTTGGCAACCAGTGAAACTTGTGTGGCACAAATGCTCAATCAACATATTATCGGTGGAGTGCATTTTCGCAAAGGTTGCTATCCTGGGCAAGAAATCATTGCACGAGCACAATATCGTGGACAAGTGAAACGTGGTTTAGCAGTGGCAACGTGTCATGTAGTGCAAAATGCAGGCAATTTTGTACAAGACAGCATGGGAACAGAAGTGGGTATAGTTATTAATAGTGTGCAAGAGCTTAATTTATTGGTGATCAAACATGGCGTAGAACATGCAGTTTTACAAGATGAGTCTGGTAATGCTTTTGCAATACAACAGCTGTTTTTTGCTACAGATAAACAGGAACAAGAATAATCATGTTGTCCTTGCCCAAAAAATTACCACGTACCGCCGAAATGTTGCGCCATCGCCTTAATTTGTGGTCACCGCTATTTTTTTCAGGAATCAAAATTACCTATTTAGCAGAAGATTATACGCACTGTCGTGCCAAGCTTAAAAATTGGCAGCGCAATAAAAACTCACATGGCACCCAATTTGGGGGCAGTTTGTTTGCCATGACAGATCCTATCTATGCCATGATGTGTCATTGCCTGTTTGGTGAAAAGCATTATGTGTGGGATCAGTCCGCACACATAGAATTTATTAAACCAGGTCAGGGAGAAGTGTATCTAGATTGCCAAATCAGTCGAGCGGAAATTGAAGCAATTTTAGCAGCGACAGCAGGGGGAGAAAAATATTTGCCCGAATTTACAGTGCGTATTTTTGATGAACAGGGTGAAACCGTTGCGATTGCAAAGCGCGTATTGTATGTGCGACTAAAAAAAGAATTTCGCCCCCAAAATCATGCTCAATGAAACCATGACTAAATACACTACTGCGGTAACAGTCTACATGAACCATGCTGTTAGGTTTAACTGCTTCACAAATAACGGGTGAGCAAATTGCTGTTTGAGTGTTTGTACGGTAAAACTGTAAACCTTATCCTTGTGCTTCAAAAAATCAAATACAGCAATTTTTCTGGCAGAATGACGGCTTAGTTCGTCTTAAGTTTATTTTGCTTGTACTAACTTCAACGACTTTATCTCATAAGGATCAATTCTTTTTTGACTCCCTATATATTCATGTTCTTGGGATAACAACATTGAATTATTATATGGAATAGCTTAGAATGATCATATAAAAAATATAATTTTTTCAATATGCTAAAAAAATAATTTTAAAGTTATTACTCTAATTTAAATACGCTACACAATCCAAAATTTTTTTATTTTGTTTAACCTATGATATAAGCCATAGGTTTATTTGTATGAGGAATTGATTATGAAACGTTCTTGTATGGTGCTGATGTTAGCAGTGGCATTTTTTACTGCGTGTACGGATAAACAGGAGGGGAGTTTTCATGTGGCAGAGTCAGGCGAACAAAATGCGCCGTATCCTACTGTAACGGTAGGTGTTTCCACGATAGATCCCGATAATGCAAATAATTTCCAAAAAGCCAGTTATGAAGGTTTTCACCGTGCAGAAAAAGAACATCCTTCACTCAAAATGTTGTTAGCCAATGCTGGTGGCAATCAAGTGGCACAATTAACTCAAGCGAGTGATTTAGTTAATCAAGGCGTGCAGTCCTTAGTGATTAATATTACCGATCCTAAAATTACTATCCCAATGGTGGAAGATTTATGTAACCGTCAAATTCCAGTGGTTTATTTAAGTTTTGCGCCCGATGAAAAAGCTTTAGCCAAATGTCATATCGCCTATAATATTACAGGCGATGATGTACAAGCGGGCATTTTACAAGGTTTACAAGTATTAGACGCGTGGGATGCTAATGCTAAACTAGATAAAAATGGCGATGGTGTGATTCAATATGCAATCATCAAAATGGTAGAGGGTGGGGATCTGACGAATAAACGCACTAAATGGGCAACCAATACCATGTCGCATTACCCACAACGTACCCATAAAACCGAAGAATTATTTTCAGGTTATGCCTTCTTTGATAGTAATTTAGCAGAACAAATGGTAGAAAAATGGATGCAAGATCCAAAATTTTCATCAGTAGAAGTGATCTTGGGTAACAGTGATGACTTGGCATTAGGTGCGGTGTCAGCATTAGCGAAGCAAGGTAAAACACTTCCTGTATTTGGTATAGACGGTACGCTTGATGCATTACGTGCAGTCAAAGAGGGTAAATTGGCAGGTACAGTAACGGGACAATACGATCTTTTGGCAGAAAACAGCGTGCGTATTGCAGCTAACTTGGCTGCCAAACGCCCTATTTTAGAAGGTTTACCCGATAGCTATCGCGTGGAACAAAAAACGATTCGTGTTCCATTTGAGGCCGTCAATAGCAATAATGTTGATCAATTTTTGAAATAATGGCGGTGTCATCATGACTAAATTAAAATCCAAAACATTTAATAAATCAGGATTAGATAAGTATCGTGGTTTAATTTCTTTAGTGGTACTTTTCCTGATTTTAACTGTAAGTATGTTGATTTCTAGTATTTATGTGACCAACGATCAAAATGCTTATGCCAAAGAGATCTTGGTTGCTACACGTCAATCGCGTTTAATGCAACAATTATCCAAAATATCTTTGGACTTAGACTTATATATGAGGGATTTGTCTGGTGCAACAGATGAAAAAAATGTTGTTTTGCTGGATCAGTTACCGCAAAGTGCTTTATATGCTTTAGATGAACTTAAAGTAACGCGTAATCAATTTGAAGCCACATTAAGTGCGTTTGAAAAAGGCGGCATCATTCAATTGACTTATGAAGAGGTTAAGGTTCGTCCGCTAACTAGAGATATAGAAATTAAAAGACTGGCAGAGATTCGTAATACGTGGAACTCTTATATGGGCTTGATTGATTCATATATTGCTGAAACTGCGGTGGGCAAATTAAGCCGTCAAACTACGGAATATTTGGTGGATTATGCGCGCTTATATAATATTAAAATTATGGCTGCTGCGATTGAATTAAACCAAATGATACGTGATGACTTGGAGGCGAACACACGTTTTTGGAGTCGTATTCAATTAGCAGGGATTATTGGTGCATTTTTATTGTTTGGTTTTATCGTGTTTGGTGCGATGCGTCAATTGATTAGCAATGACTATAAATTGGCCGTAGCTAACCAAGAGATGGGTGAAATCATGTCATCTGTCCGTGAAGGTTTGTTCTTGATTGATAAGGATTTGTATATTGCAGGCCAATATTCTAATAGTTTAGAGCAGATTTTAGGACAAAAAGATTTGGCAAATAAAAACCTGCTAGATATATTGAGAAATTTGGTTCCAGAAAGTGAGATTGAGACCACAAAAATATTTATTGATCAATTATATAGCGATTGGGTAGAAGTAGATTTGATTGAAGACTTAAATCCCTTGCATCGTATTAGTGTACAAGATGAGAAGACGAGTTCTTTAAAATTCTTGGACTTTAAATTCTTCCGTGTGTGGTTAGATGGCAAGATTGAACGGGTATTGGTTTCTGTTACAGATACTACTGAAAATGTCATGTTGCAAGCGAGCTTAGATGCACAAAAAGAACAAGAAGGTCGTGAATTGGAAATGCTGAATATTATTCTAAATACCGATCCGACTGTGATGCAAACTTTTGTGACAGGCAGTTTGGCGCGTTTGAATGATATTAACCAAGTGTTAAAATCTCCCGAATCCAATCAAACCGAGTTGCGTAGTAAAGTGCAATATATTGCACGATTGATACACAGTGTTAAAGGTGAAGCTTCATCGCTCAAGTTGCATCGCATGGTAGATATTTGTGAAACCTTTGAAGAATCACTGAAATCTATGCGTAATTCAAATAGTTTAACAGGGCAAGATTTCTTGGGTTTGGTGGTCTTGCTAGAAGATTTATATCGCTTATTTGATGTGTTGCAAAATTATAGTGGTCGTGTGAATGCAGATGGACAACATCATGCAGACAGTAATCATACCCCTGAACAAGCTGTACGTAAAATGGCGCAATCGCAAGAGAGTTATTTTAAAAACTTTGTTCATGATATGGCTAAACGTGTGGGTAAACAGGCGCAATTGTGGCTTGATGGTTTTGATAATGTTCCTGTAAGTCAAGAGCAGTTGGCTCAGCTCAAAGATATTGCCATTCAGTTGTTACGTAATTCAGTAATTCATGGTATTGAAGAACCAGCGGTGCGTGCCGAACGACATAAACCCGCTATGGGACAATTAAAGTTATCATTAACGCAACAGGAAGATGGTCAGATTGTCTTAACGGCAGAAGATGATGGTAATGGTATTAATTTTGATGCCATTCGCAATAAAGCCATCGCTTTAGGTTGGGTAAGCGAAGAAGAAGCACTCAAGTTAGATGAACGTAAGTTGCTAAATTTCATGTTTAGTAATGGTTTTTCTACTGCCCAAGAAGAAACAGAAGATGCAGGACGGGGTGTAGGTATGGATATTATTAAAGATACCATTCAAAAAATGGGAGGTAAAATTAATGTCTCTACTGCACCTAGAGCTTATACAAGGTTTACGATGGTGTTTCCTGCGTCTAAGTAATAATTGAAGAAGGATTTTTATGTATAAATTAATGATTGTAGATGATTCAAATATTATTCGTAATCGTATTGAACGTAGTCTTAGAGCACTAAATTTGGAAGTGGTGGCCACAGCAGCAAACGGTATAGATGCGGTGCGATTGTTTCAAGAAACCAATCCTGATTTTGTTACCATGGATTTGACGATGCCTAATATGGATGGTCTAGAATGCATCCGTCAAATTCGTGAAATGAGTAAAAACGTGAGTATATTGGTTGTCTCTGCTTTGTCTGATCGTCAAACGGGATTGAAATCTTTACAATATGGGGCACGTGGCTTTATTTGTAAACCCTTTACTGATGAGCAATTGATTTTGGCATTAAATAAATTGATTGCGCGTAAAGAAAGTGGTGGTTAGATAATGGACATAAAATATCCCAATGTGTAAAAGCATTGGGATATTTTTTATCCGAATGCGCCGTAAAACTTCGTCGTTCACGGCACAGATATCAGGCGCTGACTGCGAAGCAGTCCAATCAATGTTAAAATTTAGCCAATTTTTTAAAACTGACACCTAAAAATGTTGATACTCAAAGCGTTCAAATTTGAATTAATGCCTAACGGCGCACAAGTTCGCAAAATGCAGCAATTTTGTGGCTGTTCGCGTTTTGTGTTCAATCGCGCTTTAGATTATCAAAATAAACAGTACGAAGCGGATAAATCATTCAAATTCAGCTACAACAA
>CAKARD010000069.1 GCA_916720425.1 uncultured Kingella sp.
ACAACACAAGGACAGGTATATGAAAATACTGTTTATTGCTGACCCTATGCACGGTTTTAAAACCTACAAAGATACCACTTATGCCATGATGCGTGAGGCGGCAAAACGTGGGCATAAGTTGTTTCATACTCAACACAATCAATTAAATGTACAAGACAATAGAGTTTATGCCCAAGCCATCCCATTTCAGTTTATTGGTGCAAAACATGAACACGATCATGAATGGTATCAAGCAGGTAGCCAAGCAGCTCATGTTGTATTGAGCAAATTTGATGCGGTGATTATGCGTACCGATCCGCCGTTTGATTTGCAATATTTATACGCCACACAACTGCTAACACTGGCAGAACAACAAGGCGCAAAAGTGTATAACAGCGGCCAAGCCATGCGCGACTTTAACGAAAAACTGGCTATTTTGCAGTTTAATGAATTTATTGCGCCTACTTTGGTTACGACGCACGCAATGCAAGTACGTGAATTTTTATCGCAACATCAAGATATTATTGTTAAACCCTTAGATGGTATGGGTGGCATGGGTATTTTTCGTTTGCGTCAAGATGATCCCAATATTGGCAGTATTTTAGAAACATTGATGCGCTTGGACACACGCACCATTATGGCACAACGTTATATCCCCGAAATTGTACAAGGTGATAAGCGAATTTTGATTATTAATGGTGAAGTGATTCCTTTTGCTTTGGCGCGTATTCCGCAACAAGGGGAAACACGTGGTAATTTGGCTGCTGGCGGTCGTGGTGTGGCGCAAACATTGTCAGAACGTGATTTGCAGATTGCTCAAACCCTTGCACCAAAATTAAAGGCAAAAGGGATTTTGTTGGCCGGTTTAGATGTGATTGGTGATTATCTTACCGAAGTTAATGTCACCAGTCCAACAGGTTTTCAAGAAATTATGAAGCAAAAAAATCATGATGTCGCTGCCGTGTTTATTGATGCAGTGGAACAAAACAGCCAGTCGCAACAAAATGATAAACCATGTAAAAAACACGCACGGAGTTAATATGCAACAATATTTAGATTTGATGCGCCATGTGTTAGAGCACGGGACAGATAAAGAAGATCGCACAGGAACAGGTACGCGTTCGGTGTTTGGATATCAAATGCGCTTTGATTTGTCGCAGGGATTTCCTTTATTGACGACAAAACAATTGCATTTGCGTTCAATTATTCATGAATTATTATGGTTTTTGCGTGGCGATACCAATATTGCTTATCTCAAAGAAAATAAAGTTTCTATTTGGGACGAATGGGCAGATGAAAACGGTGAATTGGGACCTGTTTATGGTAAACAATGGCGTTCATGGCAAGCTCCCGATGGCAAAAGTATTGATCAAATAGCACAAATTATTGATCAAATTCAGCGCAATCCCGATAGCCGTCGTTTAGTGGTATCGGCGTGGAATCCTGCTGACATAGATGATATGGCTTTGCCACCGTGTCATGCTCTATTTCAGTTTTATGTTGCCAATGGAAGCTTATCTTGCCAGTTGTATCAGCGTAGTGCCGATATTTTTTTAGGTGTGCCGTTTAATATTGCCAGTTATGCTTTATTAACCATGATGATGGCGCAAGTGTGTAATTTGCAAGTGGGTGAATTTATTCATACGTTGGGTGATGCGCATTTATATCGCAATCATTTGCCTCAAGCACAATTGCAGTTAACACGCGAACCACGCACATTAGCGCAAATGAAGATTAATCCAGCGGTACATGATTTATTTTCGTTTACGTTTAATGATTTTGAATTAGTGGGTTACAATCCTCAACCGCATATTAAAGCACAAGTGGCGGTATGACTCTAATCTAGCGTGTCATATTTTTGCTTACTGTTAAAAATATTCCACCGTTCAAGTTTATCTTGAGCGGTTTTTTGTTAAAATTCATTCTATTTTTTAAATGATAACAAATCCCTATGTCTCAAATTATAGTACAACCCACCCAAACAGCGTTTGATGCGCGTTCAGATGAAACCATTTTAGCAGCAGCCATTCGGCATGGCATTAATCTTCCTCATTCTTGCCAAAGTGGCGTGTGTGGTACCTGTGTTGCCACCGTTCTATCTGGTTCGGTGCAAACAGCGGGGGAATATGATGATTATGTGTTAAACCAAGAACAAATTGATATGGGCATGGTGCTGATATGCTGTTGCCAAGCCAATGAAGACGTGGTTTTAGATATGCCCACGTATGCGGGTGCACAAGCCTTGAGTATACGTACTCTGCCTGCTCGTGTCAGTTCAGTAGAAATTCGTGATAATATTGCTATTTTAACGGTTGCTTTGCCTAAATCGCCTCCTTTTGTGTTTTATGCAGGGCAATATATGGAAATTTTGCTCAAAGAAGGCGGACGCAGTTATTCCATTGCTAATGCACCACATCAAGCAGGCAGTTTGGTCTTTCATGTACGTTTGCATGAAGGGGGATTGTTTTCGCCACAGCTGTTTGATGGGCGTTTAAAAGCAGGTTCAATTATCCGTTTGCGTGGACCATTGGGTTCATTTTATTTGAATGAAAACAGTCATAAAGATTTAATTTTATTGGCAACGGGTACTGGGTTGGCACCCATTAAAGCGATTTTACAGCATTTAGCGCATGATCAAAGTGATCGCCATGTACACATTTATTATGGCGCACGTACCGCGCAAGATTTATATGATGAGGCGGATTTGGTCGCATTATTAGCACAGTTACCAAACGCACGTTATACACCTGTTTTGTCGCGTGCTGATGATGCATGGCAAGGTGCACGTGGTTATATCACCGAACACGTTTTGCGTGATTTTACTGATTTGTCGCTCTATGAAGTTTATGCGTGTGGTTCACCTGATATGATACGTGAGAGCAAACAAGCTTTAGTATCCCAAATACACCTGCCAGAAAAGGCTTTTTATAGTGATGCATTTAGTGCCCATGTATGAATAATTGAATAGGAAGATAAAAATAAAATGATGAGCCAAGAAGAAAAGATTGCTTATGCTCGTGTCTTGTGTTTTGCCGTTGCGGCTTTTGTATTTAATACCACAGAGTTTATCCCTGTGGCTTTATTGTCTGATATTGGACGAAGCTTTTCTTTGCCTGTTTCGCAAGTTGGGTTAATGATTACGATTTATGCATGGATGGTTACATTGATGTCATTACCATTAATGCTCATTACCGCGAAATGGGAGCGTAAGCGGTTATTGTGCGGGTTATTTGTGATTTTTATTGTTGGGCATGCTTTTTCGTTATTTGCGTGGAGTTTCGAAGTATTACTGGCTTCGCGTGTGGTAATTGCTTTGGCGCATGCAACGTTTTGGGCGATTACTTCTTCATTGGTTATGCGGGTTGCGCCTAAGGGAAAAAGCACACAAGCATTGGGTTTAATGTCTATGGGCAGCGCGATGGCAACCGTATTGGGTTTGCCTTTGGGACGCATGATAGGTCAATGGTTGGGTTGGCGCATTACCTTTGGTTTAATTGGCGCATTGGCATTGTTGGTCATGATATTAATGATAAAATGGCTACCTCAGTTACCAAGCAGTAAAGCTGGTGATTTAAAATCTGTGCCGTTATTATTGAAACGCCCATTGTTATTAAATGTATTTGGTTTTACAGCATTAATGATTACGGCTCATTTTACTGCATACAGTTATGTAGAACCATATGTAGTCAATATTACTCATATGAGTGCAGGCATGGCGACCAGCGTATTATTGGTGTTTGGGGCATCAGGTTTGGTAGCAAGCAGTTTGTTTGGGCGATATTTTAATCAACGCCAGATGGTGTTTTTGTTGTCATCGGCGGGTATCTTATTATTGGGATTAATATTATTGCAACCACTAGGATACAGTCAAACTGCCATGTTTGGTTTAATTTTTGTTTGGGGTGTAGGAATTGCGAGTTTGAGTCTAAGTTTAGTAGCGCGTGTACTTAATCTTGCACCCGATGCTACCGATGTTGCCACAGCGATTTATTCGGGAATTTACAATATTGGCATTGGCAGTGGAGCATTATTAGGCGGTGTGGTCAGCGATAAAATTGGGTTATTTGCCATTGGTTGGATAGGGGGAGTGTTAGCATTTTTGGGTTTGGTGATGTTTGTGTGGGTAAATAAACATTTTGCATCAACAAATACCGTATAATTTAACCCATTGTTTTGCCGTTAACACGCGTTCACAATCAAAAATGCTCATTTATAGTAAAAGTATTTATGGAACAAAATATTATTCAAACAGTATCACAAGAATTATTAGCACAACATCATCTGTCAGAACAGTCCTTACAACAATCTCTGGCGTTGATAGGTGCGCACCATGTGGATTATGCGGATATTTATTGCCAACGAACTGCATTTGAAAGCTGGCATTTAGATGAAGGCATGGTTAAATCAGGTAGTTTTCAGATAGAACAGGGCGTAGGTGTTCGCGCTGTGTCAGGTGAGAAAACCGCATTTGCTTATGCCGATAGCTTGTCGGATAACGCGATACAACAAGCTGCTCAAGCGGTGCGGATGATTGGCGCAAGCGGTAATGTTCTCCCTGTTTGCCTATCACAATCGTATACCAGATCCAAAGTGGTTCACAACCTTGCTAATCCTATTGATAGCTTGGATTCGGCAGCCAAAGTTGCCTTGTTGCAAAAAGTAGAACATATGGCGCGCGCTGCCGATCCACGTGTTGTGCAAGTGATGGCAGGTTTAACATGTGAACATGATTTAATTTATATTGCCCGTTTAGATGGTAAACATGCTGCTGATATTCGTCCTCTGATACGTTTGTCACTGACCGTAATTGCCAAACAAGGTGATCGGCGTGAGCAAGGCAGTGCTGGCGGTGGTGGGCGTTTTGATTTAGCGTATTTTTCTGATGAAAAATTGCAAGAATATGTTCAACATGCGGTTAAACAAGCATTAATCAATTTAGAAGCACGTCCTGCACCTGCTGGTGTGATGACCGTGGTATTGGGCAATGGTTGGCCAGGTGTTTTGCTACATGAAGCGGTGGGACATGGTTTGGAAGGCGATTTTAACCGTAAACAAACCAGTTTATTTTCGGGCAAAATTGGACAGCGTGTGGCAGCTAAAGGCGTTACCGTAATCGATCAAGGTGATATTGCCCATAGACGCGGTTCGCTTAATATTGATGATGAAGGCAATCCAACAGGACGCACAGTGCTGATTGAAGATGGTATCTTAACAGGTTATATGCAAGATGAGACCAATGCGCGTTTGATGGGTGTGGCAGTAACAGGGAATGGACGGCGAGAAAATTACGCTTCAGTACCCATGCCACGTATGACCAATACTTTTATGGAAAATGGTACGCATACACCCGAAGAAATCATTGCCAGCGTGGATAAAGGCATTTATGCCATCAATTTTGGTGGGGGACAAGTGGATATTACCAGCGGTAAATTTGTGTTTAGTGCCTCCGAAGCTTGGTGGATAGAAAACGGAAAATTGCAATATCCCGTTAAGGGCGCAACCATTATTGGCAGTGGTTCAGAAGTACTCAAACATGTTTCCATGATAGGCAATGACACAGCCTTAGATACAGGTGTGGGCGTGTGTGGTAAAGAAGGGCAAAGTGTTCCTGTTGGTGTAGGGCAACCAACCTTACGTATAGATTCAGGATTAACAGTAGGTGGCAGTCAGGTTTAATGCAGTTAAGAAATCTGTTATATTACGTCTTATGGTTTTAGCATAATCCAAACATTCTTTTTATTTAATTAAAGGTCACAAACATGACAAAAAATGTAGTCGTTATCGGCGCACAATGGGGTGATGAAGGTAAAGGCAAAATTGTAGATTGGCTGGCAGAACAAGCTACAGGAGTCGTACGTTTTCAAGGTGGGCATAATGCAGGGCATACGTTAGTCGTTAATGGCAAAAAAACCATTTTACGCTTAATTCCCAGTGGAATTTTGCATGAAAAACTGGATTGTTTTATTGGTTCGGGTGTCGTAGTTTCTCCTGAGGCCTTGCTAGGTGAAATAGATGAGTTAGAAGCCGCTGGCGTAAAAAATGTGGCGGGACGTATTAAAATTGCAGCAACAGTAACTTTAATTTTGCCCTATCACATTGCCTTAGACCAAGCGCGTGAGTTGTCTCGTGGCGCAGGAAAAATTGGCACAACAGGACGTGGCATCGGCTTGGCTTACGAAGATAAAGTTGCACGCCGTGCTGTACGCATGGGTGATTTATTTGATATGCAAATCGTAGCAGAAAAAATCCGTGCTAATTTAGCCCTATATAACGTACAATTAGAACATTTACACGGTGTCGCACCGCTTAGTTTTGATGACGTAATGGCTAAAATTAGTGCCGCGCGTGAACGCATTTTGCCCATGATTGCAGATGTACCTTATTTGCTCTATACCAAACACCAAAAGGGTGAACGTTTATTATTTGAAGGAGCGCAAGGCACTTTGTTGGATATTGATTATGGTACCTATCCTTTTGTAACTTCATCTAATTGTATTGCAGGTGCAGCATCATCAGGTGCAGGCGTGCCGCCACACATGCTCAATTATGTTTTAGGGATTGTTAAAGCCTATACCACGCGTGTGGGTAGTGGCCCTTTTCCAACGGAATTATTTGATGATGTGGGTGCGGGTTTGGCAGAACGTGGCAATGAATTTGGTTCGGTAACGGGCCGTCCACGCCGTTGTGGTTGGTTTGATGCAGCCGCACTCAAGCGTTCCATTCAAATCAATGGCATAACAGGCATGTGCATTACCAAATTAGATGTCATGGATGGCATGGACGAAATTAAAATTTGTGTGGGATACACCTTGCCCGATGGTTCTACCATTGATATTCTGCCTTTTGGTGCGGAAAAGGTGGCACAATGTACACCCATTTATGAAACCGTGTCAGGTTGGACGGAAAGTACTTTTGGTATAAAATCATTTGAACAGTTGCCTGAAAATGCTAAACATTATTTGCGCCGTATAGAAGCCATTTGTGGTGCGCCTATTGCAATTGTTTCTACAGGTCCAGATCGTGAAGAAACCATTTTGTTACAACATCCATTTGAATCATAAATCATAGCCCCAACTAT
>CAKARD010000070.1 GCA_916720425.1 uncultured Kingella sp.
CGTGCATTGCATCTCCCGAGAGATTGTTTTTCAAGGCATCCGCCTTGAGGTCATTAAAGGATTTCGCTGAGAAGAAGGTGGCGAAGTTGGCCTGCGAGTTGCCATCGGCAATCGCCGTGGTGGCCGCCTGTATCAGGCTTTGCTGGATCTGCACCATCTGCAGCGCCCGGTCGGCCGGAGTCAGGTTTTTGTCGATGTATTTGTCGAGGTTCGGCGCAATGCCGTCCAGCCAGTCCATCGCCTCTTGGGCATTGCGAAACTGTTTGACTTCAGGCAACTTAATAACTTCTTTGGTATGCCTAAAGCGCAGTTCACCCCCCACATCTCTGAAAACTGTACCGCCCGTGCTGTCAGCAACGGTACCACGCAAACCACGTACGTCTATCTGTACCTCGGGCGCAACCAGCTTGAACGGTACGGGATTGTAATGCTGCCGACTGTTTTTCAGAAGATATCAAAGTTTAATTCAATCAGGATAAATAAGACACCGCAATATTAAATTAAATATCATGTTAAATTAAAAAACCATAAAATACTTTTTACCCTATAAAAAATAAAAAACCATTATAATATCGCTGTTGTCATTAGCTTAAATGACAATGTACCCCCTATTATATTTTTTATTTTTCTTTTTCGGGAGACGCATTAATGAGCCATGACGTTCAAGACTTTACAAAATTTACTGATGCAGTAAGCACACAACAAGTTTTGCTGCAAAAAACCTATCAATTGCTGGCATGGTCTTTTTTACCCTGTGCTGCAGGTGCATTTTTAGGCATGCGCTTTAATCCATTAATGATGGTTGCAAACCAATGGGTGGCTATTGGTATTATGTTTGCATTTTTTTATGGTATGTGTTTTTTAATTGAAAAAAATCGCTACTCAAAAACAGGCATCACACTATTAATGGTGTTCACGTTTGGCATGGGTGTATTGTTGGGTCCTTTGTTACAAATGGCAAGCTTCTTTAAAAATGGTGGCGCATTAGTAACCATTGCCGCTTTAATGACAGCAGGCATATTTTTTACAATGGCAGCTTTAGCACGAAAAAGTAACTTTAACAATAATGCATTAGGACACTTTTTGAGTATCGGCGCAATTGTAATCATGATAGGCGTAGTGACAAATTTATTTTTACAATTGTCTGTTTTATCACTCACCTTATCAGGCGTGTTTGTGGTATTTAGCTCACTTCTGATTATGTGGCAAGTACGTGCTGTGTTAGATGATGGGGAAGACAGCTATATTAGTGCGGCACTAAGCATTTTTATTTCCATCTACAATATTTTCTCTAGCCTATTGCGCTTATTATTGGCATTTGCTGGTGAAGAAAACTAATCCACACCTAAATACATAACCTATTGCACCTTCAAAAGTTGAATATTTAAAATTCGCTTTTGGTGGTGCATTTTCGTAGCAAAACCTAACTCAACAGATGATGCATTTTTATGCATTATACATATTCAATAGGAAAAACATGGCACAATTAGAATTTACCAAAATGCACGGATTGGGTAACGATTTTATGGTGATTAACGGGATAAAACAATCATTTGTTCCCGAAAAAGCACCCATTGCTCAATGGGCTAATCGTCATTTTGGTGTTGGTTTTGACCAATTATTGCTTATAGAATCCACGCAAAACGAAGGCGTAGATTTTCGTTATCGCATTTTTAATGCAGATGGTAGTGAAGTGCAACAATGTGGTAATGGCGCGCGTTGCTTTGCCAAATTTGTTCATGAACAAGGATTGAGTCGTAAACCCGAAATTATTGTAGAAACCGCCAGTGGTATTATTAAACTGTTTTTAAACAAAAATGGTCTGGTTACTGTTAATATGGGTAAGCCACGTTTTACACCCGAATACATCCCATTTAAACTCAAAGATAACGAAACCACAGAACAATACCGTTATATTATTGATCATGATGCAGACAGTGTAGCCGTTAGCGTCGTGAGTATGGGTAATCCACATGCAGTCATACAAGTGGATGATACACAAAAATATCCTATTGAAAAATGGGGCAACATCTTACAACATCACGAACGTTTCCCTGAAAAAGTTAACGTTGGAGCAATGCAAATAATTGACTCTAAATATATTAATTTGCGTGTATTTGAACGTGGCGTAGGTGAAACTTTAGCCTGTGGCACAGGTGCGTGCGCTGCTGTAGTGTCAGGCATACGCTTGGGTTTATTAAAAGCAGATACAGAAATACGCGTTACTTTACCAGGGGGCGATTTATTTATTCGCTGGAAAGAAGGTGAAGATGTCATGATGACAGGTCCCGCAGTATCCGTGTTTTCTGCTACCTTGGAATATTAATATGTCCTTGCATACATACAGCGTTTTTATGGTTGCAGTATGGTTTATTTATGCCTGCTATCACCGTGGTCAATTTAATTGGCTCTGGTTTAGTGTGATTTTGTGGATTGCGATAGGATTATTCAGCGCATTTATTATGCCGAATGTTTTAGGTATCACCCATCTCATTAATTTCTATCCCTTGCACACCTATTTACTGATGGGCAGCATTTTTGTTTGGCTCAATCAGATTAGCCCCTTACCCAAACAAGAACACGATAAGCGTATCTATTGGCAAGCAAGAATTGGTACAGGACTCACATTATTTATGTTAGCCAATTTGGTTTTGCACATTGCTTTTTTAATTATAAGTTTTTGTATATATTATATTTATCCAAATGGCATATCCATTTATACGCCTTCAATTTTATTGCAACTGTATTTACTACAACCATTAACATGGTGGGTCATGGTTTTATTAATCATGTTAATATTTTATCTGCACCGGCGCATACAAAAACAATCAGGTGATATTTTTTCACTTGCACAAATTAAAGCGGGAATACTATTAGGTGTCATTATCCAATTTGCTTATGTTTATTATGCACTCGTACTTATTTTCACCTATTAACATGGTCAAATATTTTTTATTATAAAAAATAAAATGGTTTATTTGAGCTATCTAATAATGCTTACTCACAAGCTAGATTTCTTGCTACAGCATCAAAACTTTGATTGAGTGCCACACAAGTTGCTTCATCGGGATTTTGTTGCGCCAAATCGTAACGTGCATCCGATTGCATTTGCAATAAAGCAGTGGCATCTTCACCTTGCTTGGCAAAGCATGCTTCGGTACGGCGAAAATATTGCTCACATGAAGTTGGTAAAGTAGCATCAGATGCTTTTTGTAGTGAGCTAACCTCTATTTCATTATTTTGATCAGATAAATTAGGTGTCACTTCACTGGCAATGGCATCAGTCAATACACTTTGTTTTGCGATTTTACGCGCATCTAAAATATTGTCTTGCGCATTATCACTATGCAAAATCATGTTAACGTGAGATGAAGCCATGGGCATACTGGCTGTGTGAGATTGAATCACGGAGGCTGAACGTTCATCCGCTTGGCTACAAGCAACCAACCCTGCTCCCAACCACAAATATAAAATCTTCACCTGCATTAGAATAACTTTTGTACTTCAGCAACGATATTATCAGCACGCATAAAAGTTTCACCAATCAAAAAAGTATGTACGCCATTTTTTTGCATAAAATCAATATCCTGCTTATTACGTATACCACTTTCTGTTACAACAATATAACCTGATAATTGGGGTAATAATGTTAATGTTTGTTGCAAATCAACGTCAAATGTACGCAAATTACGATTATTTACGCCACGTAGAGGGGTGGTCATGCGTCCACATTTTGCCAGTTCGGTCTTATCATGCAATTCCAGCAACACCGCCATATTTAATTCATGTGCAACCTGTTCTAAATGTAATAAAGTTGACTCATCTAACGCTGACGCAATCAATAAAATCGCATCCGCACCCCATGCACGTGCTTGATAAACTTGATATTCATCTATCATAAAATCTTTACGTAACACAGGTAAAGAAACAGCAGCACGTGCTTGGCGCAAATATTCAGCTGAGCCTTGAAAATAGCATTCATCAGTTAATACTGACAAGCAGGCTACCCCCGCTTTTTCATAATCACGCGCATGTTGCGCAGGGTGAAAATCTTTACGAATCAGCCCCTTGGAAGGACTGGCCTTTTTTATTTCAGCAATAATAGCAGGTTGATGGCTGGCGTGCTTTGCCACAATGGTACCAATAAAATCACGGGCAGGCTCAGCAGCATAAGCTTGTTGCTTGATATCATCTAGAGAAATGGCTGTTTGTTGCGCCGCAACTTCTTGTCTTTTAGTCACTAGGATTTTTTGTAAAATATCAGACATATTCGTCATCCATTGATTGAATTAATCGGGTAGTATAATAGTAGAACCCGCATGTTTTGCTTGTTTATGCAATGCAATATCTATCAACATTTTAACGCGTGCCAAATATTCACGTAATTGGGTTTTCAAACCACCATAATAAACATGAACATCTTGAGCATTATAGGCATAAGCTTCTATACCATAAGCACGCGCTAAATATACCGCGCGTTCGTTATGAAAAGGTTGTGAAACAATAATATAGCTGTTTTGCCCAAAAATACTTCTTGCTCGCAACACTGAATCTAGCGTACGAATGCCCGCATAATCTGAAAAAATGGCTTCACTGGGTACTCCTTTAGCAATCAGAGCATTTTTAAGCCATTCAGGTTCGTTATAATCATTACGACGATTATCGCCACTAACAATCACATAACGAACTTTGCCAGCATGATATAAACGTGCTGCAGCAGCGACACGTAAATCAAAATAAAGATTACGTTGCCCATTGCTCAAACGCGGACTCGTACCCAATACCAAAGCGACTTTTTTTGTGGGTAAGGCATAAACATCATCAAACAAATAAGGTGTGACTTGATGTGTGGTATACACACGTATACCGTATATCATTGCCAACACTAGCAGTATGCTAATAATCACGATTGCCATACCACGCAAAAAAATATGCTTAGTCATTTATACTGTAACCTTTTAGATATTGTATTTGTTCACGTGTCATACGGGTGTCGCATTGAATGCGCAAATATTGGCTTTCAGATTCATCGGCCCCTTTGCTGGCTGCATTGACGCAGGCGGTTTGTTTTTTGCGCTCCCAAGATTTTTGTTCATCTACCAAATCTTTTTGGATTTCAGGATCAATGTTACGCCATGCACCTTTAAGCGCAACATCGGCCTCTTGATTTAATTGTTTGGCATTATCCAATTCACTCGTACTAATACGTTTAGTGGCTTCAACAGGCATGATAATTTCTGGGGTACTGGCTTCTTTGGTAGACACTTTAGCTTCTGTTTTTGGTAAATCAGCAGGTTCAGATGGCACCGCTTCTTCTTTCATTGGCGGGACATCTTTAATCTCCATGGGAGCGGAAGGCACTTCTGGCTCAGGTTGGTTAAGCAGAGCCAAAGCTTTTTCACGAGTAATGGCTTTACCATCAACCATTAAAGTTTCTTTCACACCATAAGGCAACAGTGCATCTGCCAATAGATTGCTGATGCCATTGAGATTATTATCACTGGGAATAATTTTATCACCCGAAACTTGATAATTAAGAGGAAAAGACAACGTACTGCCATTAAATTGACTATTACTACCCATAATGCGTGAACTGATTAATTCTAAAATAGGTGTCACTTGCAATAAAGGGGCATTTTGTTGTGATTGCTTGATGACATTATCTGGCAAATTAATATGCACCATAGTTTGGCAAGTATTATCTTTGAAACGAGATTCATCTATATGAATACTCAATTGTGTTGCTGCAGCAATAATTTTATCAGCATCTACCCAATGGCGTGTATCAACTTGGGCAAATTGTTGTGCTTGCTTAGATATGGTTTGTTGTATGCTACTACTAACCTGTTGTGAAAGTATCGGGCTATTACATTGAAGTTGTGCGGCAGAATCAGAAGCCACTGAAGCATGGTTTTCATCTTGACTACATGCTACTACTAGAGCTGCCATAACAACAAGCATCATTTTTTTCATTACAGTATCCTTTGGTGCAAAAATAAACATGATAACAAAAAATAAGACTGGCTGAAATGCATTCAACCAGTCTTTATACCCTTTTCAAGATACGCCAATAGCTTAACCAAACCAAGACATCATACGATCTAAAATTGCGGCGTTAACCAAATCAATAAAGAATGCGCCTACTAAAGGTACAATCAAAAAAGCCTTATGTGAAGGACCAAATGTACCTGTAACCGATTGCATATTAGCAACAGCAGTGGGAGTTGCGCCCAAACCAAAGCCACAATGCCCCGCCGCCAAAATAGCAGCATCATAATCTGCACCCATAAAACGGAAAGTAACCAAATAAGCATACAGAATCATGACTATGGTTTGAATACCAAGAATCATAACCATAGGCCCCGCCATATCGGCCAGTTCCCACAATTTCATACTCATCAATGCCATAGCTAAGAACAAACTCAAAGAAGCATTACCAAACACATCAATGGCACGATCAAACATATCAAATTTAAAAATACCTGTTAACGCATTGCGCAGTATCACACCAAAGCCTAACGCCCACACAAATTGAGGTAGTTTAACAGCAGGAAAATGTGAACCCATATAGCCATATATCCATGATGAAAACGCTAAACACGCAGCAAACAATGCCATAGTCTCAACCGCAGAATTAGCAGTAATGAGGCGTTCGCGTGTGGATTGCTCAAACGTTTGATCGTCGTATTTTTTTGCACTGTCATCAATAATATTTTTTTCTACAATAGGTTTACGTCCCATTTTATTAACCAGATGACGCGCCAATGGCCCACCAATTAAGCCACCTGAAACCAAACCATAAGTGGCCGATACCATCGCCATCTCCACGGCACCAGGAATACCAAATTGTTCAGTTAAGGTTTTGCCATAAGGGCACCTGTACCATGCCCACCTGTTAACGTGATGGATCCCATAATCAATCCTGTCAAAGGATTAAGATTAAACATCTTCGCTAAACCCATGCCAACAAAGTTTTGCACAACAATAAATATACTCACAATCACTAAAAATGCTAC
>CAKARD010000071.1 GCA_916720425.1 uncultured Kingella sp.
ATAATCTCTCTTTATTGTTGTTATTAATCTTATCCATAATTTCTTTTATGGAATAATGGCTAATATCATCGGAGTAATAGCCTAAGACCAATTCATTTTCACGTAAAGGTAAGAAATCTTGGTGAAGGTATAGTTTTTCTGTAATTTTATGCGCCACATCTTTTAGTCGTTTAGGGTAAATAAAAATGGCTTTCAATTCTGGTTTTTTAGATTGAATATTTGGAAAGGTTACAAATCCACTGGGCGAAAGAAGAAGTTTTAATTCATTGTTTTTTAAAGAAGGTATTGGTTGAGTTGTTTGTATTTTGGATTCAGTAGTTTTGGTCTTAATATTAGCATCAACTTTAGCTACTACTTTAGCCTTGGTTTGTTCAGGCAATAAGGTATTTATAACGTGTGCATCTTTGAAAAACTGTTTTGGATTTCTTAATAATTTTTTAAATTTTTTGATTACTCTCATAGTCTTTGCCTCATTTTTTTTAATATGAATAATAGGGGGTAAAATAATCTTATCATATGGGATATAGTAAAGTTCTAGTGATTTATTTTGTAAAATTGTTAATGTACAACCAAGAAAATTTTCGTTTATTGAGTGAATAAATTTGTTGACGGCTACTTGGTATGATGCTAATTCAAATGGTGCTTTTAATGCATTTATAATGTTTTGGTAAAATTGTTCTACTTGCCAAGCTTGGGTAAGATAACGATTTAATGGGCTGGAAAGATATTCACAAATACCAAGATGTGACCAAGTTACAATCCGTGCGTATTGTGTTAATGCTTCTGTGGCAACCATTGACCAACTTTCAAAAATACTGGGAATAATGACAATATCACCACTTTTAATCTGCTCTAGTGAGCTTTTTTCCAATCCATTGATATAATGAAAAGATTTTATTTTTTTATGCCTTTTAATGTATCGTTTAAGATTATGATCTCCAATACAATAAATATCAAGATGGGAAAAATAAGGCAGAAAATCCAACCCTTTTAATTTTTCTCCTCTACTAAAGAAATAAATTTTAGGAACCAGCTGCGTTTGGCTATGCTGAGAGGGATCGGTTTTGCTTGAGTTGTGTTGTATTGGGTTGGGATAAATAATGATTTTTTTATTTATTTTGAAAAGTTGTGTGCTTACTTTAGCAATAATTTTAGATGGTGCAGAAATATATTTCGCACGATCTAAAATAAGCTGTTCTTCTGCTTTCAATTTTTCATCTATATTAAGAGATTGAAAATAATTTCCAACAATTTTGCTACAATGCAATCGGATATGAATATTATCATGTACCACGTATTTAGTGGAGTATTGGGTTTCAGGTGCTTCAATTAAGCGTATGTGATGTTTACTAACAAACAGTGCAACACGTTTTCTGAAATGTTCAAGATTTTCATTATATTTTAAACTAAGTACGTAAGTATTGACACCATTATCTTTCAAAATATTTTGTGCACTCTTGATATAACTGGTAATGCCACTTTGTTGTTTGCCAATAGGATCAATATAGAGAATATCAATATTCATTGTGTTTGTATTTGAGAGTATCTAAGTGGTAATCTATTCGTAGATTAAAGTGCTAGTTATACTTTAAATTAAAGAAAATAATGGATTTCCTCTGATTTTACATTGGATTGATGTGTAAAACAAGCATCAGTTTTGTACTGTAATGCAGAAAAGTTATACATAAAAATCTATGTATAACTCCTCAACCATATCTTATTGTTGAGGAGTGAGTGGGTTAACTTAAAACCAATAACCAAAATTAAAGGTTACGCCATTGCTGCCTTTGGAGTGAATATAGCTCATTCCCGCACGTAAAAATGACAATTTCCCTTTTTGGTTTTTGTGTGAACCTAAGGTTAAACCAAATTCTTGCATATCTTTCATAAATGGTTTATCACTGCCTACATAGCGCGTATCAATAATAGAATATTCTAATGCTAATTTTTTGTCTTTAATTTGAATAGGTTGAGACAGCATTATGCCATTACGGAGCATAATTTGCTTAATGTTGGGATTGAAAGAATAGTCACCAGCACTAAATTTACCTGTTTTGTAGTAACCAATCATATTACCAATATTTAAATCAAAGCTGTTTAGTGGGATACGATATGTACTCATTAAGCTACCGCTGTATACTGCTGCAACGGTCGCGCGATCCACTGAACCTGTAACAGAATAACGAAGACCAGGGGTTAATGTCCAGTTTTCAGTAATACCAAAACGGTGTGCTACCCCTAAACCTACGTGATAACCACGTGATGAACCGATAGTATACATCGTTAAAGGTACGCTGATGATTAATTGAGAACGTGGATCGTTGGCATTTGTACCAATAGAATAAGATAAAGGCAAAGTGGTGCTGGTTACCCGTTCGTTTGTGTCAGAAATTTTATATGTACCTACGGTTAAGCCTGCACCCAAGAGGTTTATTGTGCCATTATTATTGTTGTTGTTTACTGTACTACTTTCTGTATCTGTATCTGAGCTATCACTAGAAGAAGTTTCTGTTGCGATGCTACTGACAATGTTGCTAGAACCGTCCATGCCTGTTGCATAATCAGTGGTAGCTAAGCTGGGCATCAAACCGCTGGCACCTGTAATAGGGCTGGCGGTAGAGTTTTTAGCTTGATATTGCATAATGGTACTCATGATGCCACTGTGTTTCATCCAGTCTTCAAATTCGTCTTCTGTTTTTTTGCGTGTTGTACCAGTGAAACTTTGTGAGATGTTAATGTCATCAGACTGAAACGTGAGTGTGGTGGAGTTGGCATCGTACGATACGGTAAAATCCACGTCATTAAAACGGCCTTCACCAATTGCTGCGGATCTAGAAGTATAATTGTGGTTAGAATTTTTAAAATCTTTAGCAGCATCAATAATATCTTGTGCTTTGCTGGCACAGATGGTGTTACCCGTTACCCCATCTACATCTACACGAAAACCATAACTACCGCTACAAGATAAGTCTGCCCAAGCAGTAGTAGACAGTAGTGCGGAAAAAATAGCCACAGCGATTAATTTTGCTTTCATTTAAACACCTTTTTCTGATACATGAAAATTTATGTAAATATTATGCACTCTTTTGCTGGTTTATTGAGTATTATCTTAGGATATTTTGAATATATTTGTGTGGCTATGTTAAAATAGTAACAGAGAAATTTACATAATCATTTGAAACCAATAGAAATAATTAATATTACTTTTATGAGTATGTTGTTTATTTTTTACCACATTAAGGAAAAATTATGACATCACGACGTGTCTATTACGTTTCTGACCGTACGGGTTTAACTGCTGAAAATATTGGTGATGCGCTACTAGAACAATTTTCTGATTTAACCTTTTTGTGTACGACTTGTCCATTTGTTGATACAGTTGAAAAGGCGCATCATTTGGTTAAAGAAATTAATGAAACGGCTAAAACATGTCGTTTTCGTCCTTTAATTATATACAGTGTTGTCAATAATGAAATTCGTGAAATTATTAAAACAGCTCAAGGATTGCATTTGAATTTTTTTGAGTCTTTTTTAGGTAAGTTGGAAGAGGAGTTTGGGCAGGCTGCTAAACATGCGGTAGAAAGTCGTGCGTATGATGTCGTTAAATATGATGCACGTATGGAAGCGGTCAATTTTGCCCTCAATCATGATGATGGAATATCAGATCGCGAATTGCAAGAAGCAGATGTCATTTTGATGGGTGTATCACGTTCGGGTAAAACACCAACTTGTTTATATTTAGCATTGCAATATGGTATTCGTGCTGCTAATTATCCGCTTACGCCTGATGATTTGGATACCGATGATTTGCCGCGTATGGTGAAAAATTATCGCAACAAATTGTTTGGCTTAACCATTCAGCCTGAACGTTTGCATCAAATTCGTCAAGAACGTCGTCCCAATTCCACTTATTCTGCTCTCAATACATGCAAGCAAGAGGTTAGTGATGCACAGGCGATATTTCGTCGACATGGTATTCCATTTGCTAATACTACGCATAAATCGGTTGAAGAATTGGCGGTACATATCTTGCAAGAGTGTCATTTGACTCGAAAATATTAAGTACCTATTATGGTAGGTTGTAGTGGTTGCGCCCACATAGCGTGGTGTAGGGCGCAATGCGCGTTTATGGCAAAAAAACTATTGTGATAGTTCTAATGATGCCGCCAGTAGTGATAAACGTGCCATGACACCGTATACATATAAACGGTTAGCCGCACAATCAGATTGTGTGGAGTCAGGGCGTATTATGTCCAAATCGTCCCATTGTTCAAAGACGCGTTTGCATTGTGTTTGGGTTTCATCATCAGGAGCGCTGCCTGCATTGGGTATGCTGCCTTGCAGCGGAATAAACACCATGCCCCCTGCGTTAAGATTTTCATCATTGGCACGCCCCTCATGCACGCGGAAAAAGCCACCAATGACAAATCGATCCATCATATAGACAACAGGTTCGCATACGGCATTGTCTAACGTTTCATAAGTATAAATGCCTTCTTGTACTATCACTTCGCTAACTTCTAAACCTTCTTTGATTTTTGCCATTTTATTGCGATTTTTGCGATTGAGTCCACGTACTTCTTCGGCAGATTTTACGCTCATCACACCCATACCATAGGTGCCTGCATCGGCTTTGACAATCACAAATGGTTGATCAGGAATACCTTTTTCATCGTATTTGGCTTGAATTTTGGTTAATACACGTTCTACAGCTTCTGCCAGTGCATCCTCTCCTTCACGTTCTTGAAAGTTTAAGCCACTAATTTGCTCAAAATAGGGATTGATTTGCCATTCATCTATATTGATTAATTGAGCAAACTCTTGCGCCACTTGATTGTATGCAGTGAAATGATGGGTTTTGCGACGAGTGGTCCAACCACTATATAAGGGCGGTAAAATCTTCTGTTGAATGTCTTGTAAAATAGTGGGGATACCTGCAGATAAATCGTTATTCAGTAACACAAAACAAGGCGAAAATCCATCTTCAAGATGAACACGATCGCGTGTGCGTTTTAATGGTTCTAGTAATAAGGTATTGCCATTGGCCGTAGTTAATTCAGTGGCAACCGTAATTTCAGGGTTAATAGAACCAATGCGTACATCAAAACCTGCATTAATCAAAATTTGTGATAAAGCATAAACATTTTGTAAATAAAAGGTATTACGTGTATGGTTTTCTGGAATCAGTAGAACTGATTTGGCCGTTTGGCAGGCACGTTCAATCGCATCTTGTGCGGCAATAGTGGCTAAGGGAATAAAATGCGGGTTGAGATTGTTAAACCCTCCTGGGAACAAATTCATGTCTATGCTTGCTATTTTGTAACCCGCATTGCGAATGTCCACCGAACCGTAAAAAGGCGGCGTATGTTGTTGCCATTTTTGGCGAAACCACGCTTCAATTTTGCTGTGGTTAATCAAAATAATGTTTTCAAATTCGGCGAGATAATCTGCGTATTTTGGGGATACTTTGGGTAAATTCATCATGATACGCTTCCTGTGTTTATTGGGTTATAAAGATAAGGTTGGTGATAGTAAATTAACAAAAAATAATGTAACGTTGTTCAATATATCATTAGCTTTTAGAGAATAGCAATTATTCTATATTAAATTCACTTTACGTATTCAAAAAATCTCCATCGCGTTATACTGTCCAATTATTCATACGGCCATGCATCATATTATCAATTGTATGATCGTATTGATTGTGTCAACACATCAGCCTAATAGCCAACTTTATCCATGAAACCTACGCCATCTTTATTCTTACGCCTGATTACAGGTTTATTATTAATTGCCTTGACCACTCATATTTATGTATGGCAAAAAAATATTCATCCTTTTGATATTAAAGTGATAAATAGTGCCAGTATTTGCTTGATTGCTTATTTGTTAACAGCTATGTCAATTAATACATTATTATCCTTTCCTGGTCGCCAAAGTTGGTTGCATATTTTACCGACAGTGGGCATTGCGTATAGTGGTGTATTTGGTATTGCTGCCACATTTTTTATTACTTTTTCCAATAGTTTTGTCTTGGCCAATGGTCTTTTTACTGCACTGTTTTTTTTGGTGGATTATGGGATTCGGCGTAAGAGTCGTCAGCGTATGGCATATATTGCTTTGGGTCAGGCAATGTATGCTGAACAGTTACCACATGTTGCTTGGTATCGTTTAGATAGCCCTGATTTGCCTGCAGATAATATGGTGCAAGCTATTGTTGTTGATTTGCATTGCAGTGATTTAGATGCAAAATGGCAACGGTTTTTAGCAGATTGTACTTTAAAAGGCATTTTAGTTTACAATATTCGCCAAGTAGAAGAATCACTGACAGGTCGTGTCAAAATTCGTTATTTATACGAAAATGATTTAGGTTCATTGTTACCCAGTCGTCGTTATGCGATGATAAAGCGGGTTTTAGATATGGTATTGATCGTATTGAGTTTGCCGTTAACCTTACCGTTGATGATCATAACCGCATTAGCGATACGTTGCGAAAGTGCAGGCAGTGTGTTTTTTACACAAAAACGAGTTGGGCAAGGTGGTAGAGAGTTTACCATTTATAAATTTCGTAGCATGCGCCATCATTCAGAGCAAAACGGCGCTAAATTGGCACAAATTAATGATACACGAATCACACGAGTGGGTAAGTTTATTCGCAAAACACGTTTAGATGAATTACCTCAGTTTTGGAATGTTTTGTGTGGTGATATGAGTTTGATTGGCCCACGCCCAGAGCAAAAAATATTTGTACAACAATTTAATGATAGCATACCATTTTATCAATATCGTCATATTGTCAAGCCTGGCTTATCAGGTTGGGCGCAGGTGATGCAAGGCTATGCAGGCAACACTGATGAGACACAAATTAAATTAGAACACGATTTTTATTATATCAAGCATTTTTCCCTATCTTTGGATATGCTAATTATGATAAAAACCATTAAAACCATTTTAACGGGCTTTGGTGCGCGTTAGTAGCTATAAAGGATTGATTATGAA
>CAKARD010000072.1 GCA_916720425.1 uncultured Kingella sp.
TAAAGTGAATCACTTGCTCTTTTATTGGTGTTTTTTGCGTAGTGGCTTTGGGTACACGTTTTTGTTTGCCAGCACCTATGTGAAATTGTTTACCTAAATCATATGCGATATTTTGTGCTTTAAAGCCTGCATCTACCACACCTATACGTAAGGTCTTGACCAATGTGGGATCTTGTGCATTCAAAAAAGCCATGCCTGCGGCAACTATAGGATTAAACTTGGTTTTGCCCGATTTTTTTAAAAAGGCGCGAATATCTATGGTTACATCACCAAAATCAATATTGACGGGACAAGGTTTGACACAACGATGACACACGGTACAGTGATCCGCAAGATTGCCCAATTCATCAAAATGTTTGAGTGATATTCCGCGCCGCGTTTGTTCTTCATACAAAAAAGCTTCAGCAAGCAGCCCAACACCCAAGATTTTATTGCGTGGGCTATACAATAAATTAGCACGAGGAACGTGAGTGGAACACACAGGCTTACATTTACCGCAACGCAAGCAATCTTTTATTGCATGGGTGATTTTGCCCAAATGCGATTGTTCTAAAATCAAACTTTCAAAACCTAATAATTCAAATGAGGGTGTATAAGCATGGCGTAAATCGGATCCTTTCATTAGTTTGTGTCGATTAAAGTGACCGTGCGGATCGATTTTGGCTTTGTAATCCCAAAAAGGTTGCAATTCTTCATCCGATAAAAATTCTAATTTGGTAATACCAATACCATGTTCTCCTGAAATCACGCCATTGAGACTGCGTGCCAGTGTCATAATACGTGCAACCGCTTGATGGGCGGTTTGCAACATTTCATAATCATCAGAATTGACTGGAATATTGGTATGAACGTTGCCATCACCAGCGTGCATATGCAAGGCAACAAATACGCGTGAACGCACAATTTGACTATGAATTTTATTCAAACCAACCATAATTTTATTGTCGGCTTTGCCACTGAATATTTCAGCAAGTGGTTTCATCACGTCTTCTTTAATGGACACACGCAAGCGGAAATCACGCAAGGCAATAAAGCTGCTTTCGTGCGCTTGGGCTTGGGGTGAAGCAATCACAGATTGACCATAACGTTGTTGATAATCAGATAGGGGTAAATCTAGATGTTCTAATAACCATTGCCAACGCTCATATACACTATTGACAAAGCGCAGTGCGTGATTAGCGCGTTCACCCAATAATTCGCTTTTGGGTAAATCGCTGTCTAATTGTTCCACAGGTAAATTACCAGATAGATATTGGATTAGGGCGTGGCACAATTTGAGTTTATTTTGAATAGATAATTCAATATTAATGCGTTCTATACCATCGGAATACTCACCCAAACGCTCTAATGGAATAACCACATCTTCATTGATTTTAAAGGCATTGGTGTGTTTAGCAATCGCAGCGGTACGAGCACGATCTAGCCAAAAGGTTTTGCGTTGTTCAGGTGAAATAGCGATAAACCCTTCTCCATCGCGTGCCTGTGCCAGTTTAACAATGTGCTCGGCTGCTTGTTGTGCTGCATGTTCATCATCAGACACAATATCGGCAATCAACACCATTTTGGGACGACCTTTGCCCGCAGCTTTAGTAGCGTAACCCACCGCGCGCACATACCGCCAGTCTAAATGTTCCAAGCCTGCCAAGCGTACGCTATCATGGCTTAACATATAATCGCGAATTTCTACAATAGAAGGCGTGGCATTAGCAACCGTACCAAAAAATTCCAAGCAAATAGTGCGAGTGAATTTAGGCATGGTATGTAACACAAATGCGGCACTGGTAATAATGCCATCTGTCCCTTCTTTTTGCACACCAGGTAAACCACTTAAAAATTTATCGGTAACATCTTTGCCCAAACCCACCTTGCGAAACGATTGACCAGGTATGGCCAGTTTTTGGGTATGGGCAATGGTTTTGCCGTCATCTTGCAAGGTGTGAATATGAAACACAGCCATTTTTTCATCATGGATTTTGCCAAAATTATGATGCACACGCTCAATTAATAACCATTTGCCATCAGGATTAACCATTTTCCAATAGGCCAAATTATCCAGTGCGGTTCCCCATAATACGGCTTTTTTACCGCCTGCATTCATGGCAACATTGCCGCCCACGCATGATGCATCAGCCGAAGTAGGATCAACGGCAAATACCAGCGAAGCGGCGTGTGCGGTTTCTTCCACACGGCGTGTTACCACCCCAGCACCACAATGAATAATTGGATGTTTGCCTTCTAAGCCTGCTAATTCTACGTATTCGACACCGCGATGTCGGTCTAGTTTTTCGGTATTAATCACCGCACTCATGGCATCTAATGGTACAGCTCCTCCTGTATAACCTGTGCCACCACCACGCGGAATAATGGTTAAGTCTAATTCAATTAAAGCACGAACCAAGGGCGCAATTTCTTCTTCGGTATCGGGATGAATCACCACAAAAGGATATTCCACACGCCAGTCGGTTGCATCAGTTACGTGGGTTACTCGTGCCAGGCCATCAAACATAATATTGTGTTTTTGCGTGATTTTGCTCAAACGAGCCATAATTTGCTCACGCTTTTTTTGGATAAACACGAAATTATTTTCAAAATCATTAATGGCTTGATGTGTCGCTTCAATCAATTGAAAAACATGGGCATTATCATCACGGCGTTTGTTGATTTCGTTGAGACGATGACGCATGGCATCTATGAGTTGCGCTTGACGCTTGGGATGTGCTAATAAATCATCAATCAAATAAGGATTGCGAACCACTGCCCAAATATCTCCTAATATTTCAAACAACATTCGCGCTGAACGCCCTGTTTTACGTTGTACACGCAAAAGATCTAATATTTGCCATACTTTTTCTCCCAACAAACGACAAACAATCTCCTTGTCTGAATAGGAGGTATAGTTATACGGAATTTCACGAATGCGCGGCGTAGCATGAGGAGTATGAGTGGTTGCAGTCATATTAGTTTTTTCCCATTAACTTTATATTATTTTGAACTAACTATAACATTTTTTATTGTTGTAATGGTTTGTTATTTAGTGAAAAAGATTTGTATTAATGAACAAAGTTTTTTATGATGTTAAGATTTTTATGAGAGGCAAATCATGCCAAAACGAATCCTATTGGCAGTAACAGGCGGAATCGCGGCTTATAAGTCTTGTGAACTGGTGCGTTTGCTTAAAAAACAAGGGTATGAAGTACAGGTTGCCTTATCGCAAGCAGCCTGTGAATTTGTGAGTGCGCAAACTTTTCAAGCCTTAAGTGCTCAAACAGTTTTGACTGAACAAGGTGGACAAGGCCATGCAATGGCGCACATCAACGCAACGCGTGGGGCAGATGTCATGCTTATTGCGCCCGCTACGGCCAATACTTTGGCAAAGATTGCGCATGGTATCGCTGATAATTTAATTAGTGAGATTGCGGCAGCGCGAAACTGTCCGTTGGTCGTTGCGCCAGCTATGAATGTCGAAATGTGGCACAATCCTGCTAATTTGCGCAATATTGCACAATTACAAGCAGATGGAGTGACAGTATTATTGCCCGTCTATGGTGAGCAAGCATGCGGAGAAATTGGCATAGGGCGTATGTTGGAACCTGCACAAATTGCCGACTTGCTACCTGATACATGGACAGAATCGCTATTAAAAAATAAGCGCGTATTAATCAGCGCTGGCGCAACTTATGAAGCCATAGATCCTGTGCGTGGCATTACCAATATTTCTAGTGGACAAATGGGCATGGCATTGGCGCGTGCATGTCGCCGTGCGGGTGCCGAAGTTAGTCTTATACACGGCAATATCACTGCGCCCATTCCATATGGTTTGACCCACTGTGAACATACCATTAGTGCGCAAGACATGTATCACGCCGTTATGAAACAAATTCAAGCAGGGCAGGATGTGTTTATTTCTGTGGCTGCGGTTGCTGATTTTCGTGTTACCCATATCTTATCGCAAAAATGGAAAAAAGAGGGTACAGGTCATGCTCCCATCGTAGAGCTTACTGAAAATCCAGATATTTTACGTGAAGTGGCTGCATTACCCCATGCTCCATTTTGCGTTGGTTTTGCTGCTGAAAGCGATCATGTATTGGAATATGCTCGCGCCAAACGCCATAAAAAAAATATTCCCATGTTAATTGCGAATCGCGTGGCCGATGCCATGGGAAAAAGCCACAACCAAATTACCATTTTAGATGATAAAAATGAAATCACCTTACCCATGATGAGCAAAGATGATGTAGCATGGGAAATCGTGCAACATTTAGCAAGTAAAATCGTTGCTTAAATGCACATCAATAACAAGAAAACTAATAGTAAAACTCCTATTGCAATTGAGAGAGTCAGCCTAAGTGGTGTGATTAAGCAGATCGTTTTATTTTTTGGAATGGCAAAATGATTAAGCACGCTACGATGCCCACAATTATTCCTACTAATAAACTTAAACCATGGTTAAGCCAAACGTTGTGCCAATTCATGGCGTGTAGCATGGAGATAGAATGCGTAAAAATCCCACCGCCCACTAAAAACATGGCAAGGGTGCCAAAGATACTCAATAAACGCATAAAATAGGGCATGGCCAGAATAATCGTGTTGCCGATAAAATGGCTTACGCGTGATGTTTGTTTTAGAAGATGCAGTCCCAAATCATCTGCCTTGACAATTAAGGCAACCAAGCCATAAACAGCCACCGTAATCCCAAGTCCTACTAATGATAACGCCAAAGCTTGACTAACCCAGTTTGCTCGCTGCATTTCTCCCAATGCAATAATAATAATTTCAGCAGATAGAATAAAATCTGTACGAATTGCGCCTTTAATTTTTTGTGTTTCACTATCTAAATTGTCGCTAATAGCCTTATGAGGCGTATCATTGGTATGATGGATTTTGTGCCAAATCTTTTCCACTCCTTCAAAACATAAATATGTTCCACCAAGGAGTAATAGTGGGGTAATTAAAAATGGGGCAAATTGTGCCAATAATAATGCGATAATAATCAGAATAACTTTATTAAATAAAGAACCTTTAGCGACTGCCCATACAATAGGCAGTTCTCGTTCGGCACTTGCGCCGGTTACTTGATTGGCGTTCAGTGCCAAATCATCTCCCACTACACCTGCGGTTTTTTTTGCAGCAAGCTTGGTCATTAATGCCACATCATCTAACATAGAAGCAATATCATCTAGTAAAGTAAACAAAGAAGCTGCCATGAATCTTTCCATTCAAACAAAAGTGTGGAATTATAACGGTTTTTGCTACAATAATGGTTTATTCCATTAGAAAACGTATTATGCCTGCTTTATATAAAAATGCACGAATTATCAGCATACATCACGATCATGCGCAAGATAAGTTAATTATGGGATTTGAGGGATTGCCTGTGCATGAATTTACTTGTGTGGTGGATTTTGCCTTACATGGATTTTATCCGCAAAATATTTTGTTTGATATCCATGAGTATAATACGCAAACCTTGCCCGCTAAAATTGCCGCAGAATTTCCATTATTATCTTATTATTTACATTCCGGTGATGAATGGCAAATTTTTTATTTATCACCCCAAGCAGGCATGGGCGGCGTGATTGTTTGTGCCACTTTATGAGCAATACTGCTATACTATTAATTAACTGAATAACGGAAATACATAATGCAACATGAACCTGATAACCGCCACTGTCATTTTTGTGGCAAACATGCAGATGATGTAACATGTCTAATTGAAAATAAAGATAATACTGCATTTATTTGTGATGAATGCGTAGCAAAAAGTGCTCGACTATTAGAAAGACACCAAGAGGATGAATATGCCCAAGATAATGGGCAAAATGATACCGACTTGCCCACTCCAGCGCAATTGGTCGCACAATTAAACGATCATGTAATTGGGCAAGAAGAAGCTAAAAAAACTTTGGCTGTTGCGGTTTATAATCACTATAAACGTTTGCGTCATCAGCAAGAAGGACAAAATGTTGAATTATCTAAATCTAATATTTTGTTAATTGGGCCTACGGGTTCGGGTAAAACCTTATTAGCGCAATCTTTGGCGCGTAAATTAGATGTACCTTTTGCGATGGCAGATGCTACCACACTCACCGAAGCTGGTTATGTGGGCGAGGATGTGGAAAGCATTGTAACCAAATTATTGAGCAACTGCGAAGGTGATGTAGAAAAAGCACAGCGAGGCATTATTTATATTGATGAAATTGATAAAATTGCTCGTAAATCAGATAACCCATCTATCACACGTGATGTGTCGGGAGAAGGTGTGCAACAAGCCCTGCTAAAACTCATTGAAGGTACGATTGCCAATATTCCCCCTCAAGGCGGACGCAAAAACCCCAGTCAACAATTTATTCAAGTAGATACCACTAATATTTTATTTATTTGTGGTGGCGCGTTTGCAGGTTTAGATCGTGTAATACGCCAACGTACTGAAAAAGGTGGTATTGGTTTTGGTGCACAAGTTCACAGCAAAGATGAAGACAGCAAAATATCTGAGTTATTTGCCAATGTAGAACCCGAAGATTTGATTAAATTTGGGTTAATTCCTGAGTTAATCGGTCGTTTGCCTGTTATTGCTACCTTGGCAGAGCTAGATGAAGAAGCCT
>CAKARD010000073.1 GCA_916720425.1 uncultured Kingella sp.
AACATTTTTTTGGCTTCTGCGCCCACAGCAAGTGTTTCATCGCGTCCTGAATGATCGGTTTGTACCGCTACAACGGAAGGTTCATCTAATACAATACCTTTTCCTTTGATATAAATCAGTGTATTGGCTGTGCCAAGATCAATGGCAATGTCGTTTGAAAAATAACGTGAAAGAAAACCGAACATAAAAAGTTCCCAAAATTAGGTAATATAAACAATAATTAAAGCATGGCGATGGGGCAATAAATCAAAAAATCGTCATGCTTGAAAAGTGCTTTTCGGGTATAATTGTACCAATTTGCAACTTTTTTAAATAACGCGTAATCATACCTGAATTTTTTTAAAACCCAAAATTTCTTTAAGGATTTTAACTTATGGCTTTAACTTTGCATGATGTAGATAAAATTGCTAAGCTGTCTCGCTTAACTTTAACCGATAAAGAAAAGCAAGCCACCTTGCAAAAACTTAATGCGGTGTTTGAATTGGTAGAAAAAATGCAAACGGTAAACACAGAAGGTGTAGAGCCTATGGCACACCCACATGAAGTCGCTTTGCGTTTACGTGCCGATGAGGTTACGGAAACCGATCATGCTACTCAATATCAAGCCATTGCGCCTGAAGTGCAAAATCGTTTGTATATTGTGCCACAAGTGATTGAAGAGTAACCCACAATAATTGGCGGTGAGGTGGGTTTAATCTCGAAGCTGTTGCGTTCATCAGTGTGGTACGCGGCGCAACGCGTGTTCTGTTACTCAATACTTAATTAATTTAGAGAAATGATATGTCTTTTTATACCTTAAAACAAGCCAGTGAACTATTGCAATCCAAAAAAATTTCAGCAGTAGAATTGGCTCGTGAATATCTGGCAGCAATTAAAGCGAAAAATCCAACATTAAATGCTTATGTAAGCTTAAACGAAGAAGAAACTTTAGCGCAAGCTTTGGCCGCAGACGAACGTATTGCCCAAGGTCAAGCACATCGATTAACGGGCGTTCCTTTTGCCATTAAAGATGTTTTTTGTCATAGGGGTTGGCGTACGGCATGTGCATCTAAGATGTTGGATAATTTTGTTGCACCTTATACAGCAACGGTAGTCCAAAATTTGTTAGATGTCGGCATGGTAACCTTGGGACGCACCAATATGGATGAGTTTGCTATGGGTTCTAGCAACGAAAATTCTTATTATGGTGTAGTGCATAATCCCTTTAATATGAATCATGTTGCTGGAGGTTCTTCAGGTGGTTCGGCAGCGGTAGTGGCAGCACGCCTTGCGCCTGCTGCTTTGGGATCAGATACGGGTGGATCAATTCGTCAGCCTGCTTCGCATTGCGGGATTACAGGGCTAAAACCAACCTATGGCATGGTGTCGCGTTTTGGTTTGGTTGCCTATGCCTCTAGCTTTGATCAAGCTGGGCCTATGGCACAAACTGCAGAAGATTGCGCTATTTTACTTAATACCATGGCTGGTTTTGATGAACGTGATTCGACCAGTTTAGAATGCAAACCAGAAGATTTTACACGTGATTTAGATCAACCACTTAAAGGCTTGAAAATCGGTTTGCCTAAAGAGTATTTTACTGATCACAATAGTCCCGCGGTCCAAATGGCATTAGAAAATGCTAAAAAATTATTACAACAACAAGGGGCGCAATGGGTAGAAGTTTCTTTACCACAAACGGATTTATCTATCCCTGCGTATTATGTTTTGGCTTCGGCTGAAGCCAGCACCAATTTATCGCGCTATGATGGTGTGCGCTATGGTTATCGCGCGGCGCAATTTAGCAACTTGGAAGAAATGTACAGCAATACGCGTGCTGAAGGTTTTGGAAGTGAGGTAAAACATCGTATCATGATGGGAACGTATGTGTTGTCACATGGTTATTATGATGCGTATTATTTGAAAGCACAAAAATTACGCCGTTTGGTTGCTAATGATTTCCAAGCAGCGTTATCTCAATGTGATGTGATTTTAGCACCTGTTGCGCCCACGTCTGCACCTATGCTCAATAGCCATAATAATGATCCTGTTAAAGAATATTTATCCGATATTTATACTATTGCCGTAAATTTGGCAGGTTTGCCCGCATTGAGTTTGCCTATGGGTATGGACAATGGCTTGCCTGTAGGTGTACAAATTATTGGTAATTATTTTACCGAAGCCAAAATACTCAACGTGGCGCATCAAATGCAATTACATAGCGATTGGCATACTAAAACGCCTATATAAATACTGTTTTCGTCATGAGTAAACCATTTTTTAAAATGGGTGAGAGATAAAACAAACTGGTCGCCCTAAATCAGTACTTAAACGGAGATAATCTTGACGACTGATAATCATGGATTTCGCTTGATTTGGTACGTTTCATTGATTGTTGCTGGTGTGATTGGCGTGGTAACCCTGAAGCTAATCAATCTTCCTGTGCGTGGTATATGGGCGAGTTTATATATGATGTTATTGGTGGTAGACAGTGTCTTATGGATGGCCATCATACGTCCACCAATGGTGCAGCGTGGGTGTATGGGGATGATAAGTTTTGTTTTTGTGCCGATCTTGTGGGGTAGTTATGCGACGTGGGTATTGTTGGTAGCAGCCGTATTGGGGGTACTATGGTTTAGTATTCCACCTGATGTATGGGAATACATGATGGGTTTGTTTGAACTTTTGCTTTGTATTCTGGATATTATGGATTAATTTAGCAATAAAACCGTGTATTTAGCGATACCCAAAAATTTCATTTCAATTTAAAACGAGAAAGATTTTATTATGACTTGGGAAACCGTAATCGGATTAGAAATCCATGTTCAATTAAACACGCAATCTAAAATTTTTAGTGGTGCCAGTGCGACTTTTGGTGCAGAACCCAATGCCCATGCCAGTGTAGTAGAATGCGCGATGCCAGGCGCATTACCCGTGATGAATCGTGAAGTGGTGGACAAGGCGATTAAATTGGGCTTAGCACTGGATGCCAAAATCAACCAAAAAAACGTCTTTGATCGTAAAAATTATTTTTATCCAGATTTACCCAAAGGCTATCAAATTAGTCAATTAGATTTGCCCATTGTCGAACATGGACGTTTAGATATTGTGGTGGGAGGCAGCATTAAAACCATTAATGTAACCCGAGCTCACATGGAAGAAGATGCAGGTAAGTCGGTGCATGAAGGTCTAAATGGTGCCACAGGCATAGATTTAAATCGCGCGGGCACACCTTTGCTAGAAGTGGTGTCTGAGCCTGAAATGCGTTCAGCTGCCGAAGCGGTGGCGTATGCCAAAGCCTTACATAGTTTGGTAACATGGTTGGATATTTGTGATGGCAATATGGCTGAAGGCTCATTTCGTGTGGATGCCAATGTGTCAGTGCGCCCCAAAGGTCAGGCCGAGTTTGGTACGCGCCGTGAAATTAAAAACCTCAATTCTTTCCGCTTCTTGGAACAAGCCATTAATTATGAAGTAGAGGCACAAATTGAGATTTTGGAAGATGGCGGCAAAGTCCAACAAGCTACGATGTTGTTTGATCCTGAAAAAGGTGAAACACGCGTGATGCGCTTGAAAGAAGATGCACACGATTATCGTTATTTTCCCGATCCTGATTTGTTGCCTGTGATAATTTCTAATGAACAATTACAGCGTGTTAAAGCACAAATGCCAGAATTACCTGACGAAATGGCCAGTCGCTTTGTGCGCGATTTTTCGGTGAGTGAATATGATGCACGTTTACTCACTACCAGCCGTGAAATGGCTGCATTTTTTGAACAAGCAGCACAGGAAAGTCAACAAGGCAAATTGGTTGCCAATTGGATGAATGGTGAATTGGCTGCGACATTGAACAAATCAAATTTGGCATTGCACGATAGCCCCATTACCACAACACGTTTGGCGCAATTGGTGGGAAAAATTGCCGATGGGACATTAAGCAGTAAATTGGCCAAACAAGCATTTGAAGCCATGTGGGCAGAACCGCAAGTTCATATTAATGAGATTATTGAAAAATATGGCTTGCAACAAATGACTGATACTGGTGCGATTGAAAAAATGATTGATGAAGTTTTGGCGAATAACGCAAAAGCCATTGAACAGTTCAAATCAGGCAATGAAAAAGCCTTAAATTCGATTGTTGGCCAGGTGATGAAAGCCAGTAAAGGTAAAGCCAACCCCACACAAGTGCAAGAATTGATTAAAGCAAAACTATGTTAATCTTAAAAAAGGAGAAAATCATGAAAAAACTAATTTTTATCTTGTTTTGTTTATTGACCAGCTATTCATGGGCATTGGATAAAAAAGATGAGGGAACCTATCAAGTTATTAATACAAACGGTACGCCTTTGAATGTTTATATGCGATATTATCAAAAGGATTCACAATGGTTTATGGATGGTAAATTGCGTGACGGAGGATGGCAACACATTTGTAATGCGGAAGATGATTGTAAATTGATTGATTCTAGTACTGAAGATATGAACCAGTGGAAAACACTCTTACCTATAGCCATGCAAACAAAAAAATTTAGTTGTATTAATAATATTGCTTTTGCTTTTTGCCATACGGATGGTAAATCGCGTCAATATTGGTGGATTCCTTTAACCAATAAATCAATCAATATATTCAAGCCATACTCAATAATTAAGTATGGCTTGATATTATAAAAATAGTGCGTAATGTGTTGTGACATACATGCATATCTTTTCTAAATCTTCTTCGCACACCTCATAATAATCAGCATCTAATTCTTCAAAATCAGCAAACCGAGCGCGTAAGACATCTAAATCTTCGTCTGCGCATGCTTCAATTTTTTCGCCCTGTTTGAGATACAAGGCTTTGGCTCGATCTAATACTTTGGGAATTTGCTTAATTTGCCAGCGGCGTAAACTGTCAGCAAGCGGATTGATAAACACATATTCGCCATAACCTGATGCGATTAATTGCACAAACCCTCCTTCCTGCACTTGACTGTCTAAATAACAAAAGGCTAATAAAGTATGTTGCTCATCAGTAAGTGGCTCTTGCTGCTCCATACGGTTTAGTAATTGTGTTGCTATGGCATAAAGTTGTTCTAATGTCATAAGATTTCCTAAATAATTTAAAATAAGCGTGATTTCATACAATTTTGGAGTAAATTAGGATGAGTTTTGTAACCTCTTTTCGTGAAGCTGCACCGTATATTCACTATTTACAGGGTAAAACGGTGGTGGTTGCCATCTCTAGTGCGGTATTAGATGCTAAAAGTTTAGCATCTTTAGCTGCGGATTGTAATGTTCTAACTGCTTTAGGGTTAAAGTTGGTGCTGATCCATGGCATAGGGATACAAATCAACAGTTATTGCGAACAACAAGGTGGTGTATCATGCCATAAGCAAAGGAGAAGCTATAATAAATCACTCTTGCAACAGGCACAGCAAATTTGTAGTACATTACAATGGCAAATTCAAGCTGCACTTTCTTGTGGTTTGGCACATTCTCCGCATCGTGTGCCACGTTTACGAGTGATGACAGGAAATTTTATCACGGCCAAACCGTTAGGTGTTTTGGATGGGGTAGATATGGGTTATGCAGGTAGTGTACGTAAGATTGATACCATCGCTATAGAGCAAACCTTATTACAAGGGTCTGTTGTATTGCTTAGTCCCTTGGGTGCTTCGGCTACTGGACAATATTATCGCTTAAGCTTAGGTGAAACTGCTCAGGCTTTAGCCATTGCACTTTCAGCAGAAAAGCTGATTTTTGTGATAGAGCAAGAAGGCATTTATGTATCAGGAAAAATGCGAACACAATTAAATGCGTATGAAGTGAAAGATTTACTTAACACAGAACACGTTTTGCCCGAACAAAAAGGCATATTACACGTTGCACTTAATGCAGTAGAAGCAGGGGTTCCTCGTGTACAAATTTTATCAGGTAAACGTAATGGCGCATTATTACAGGAATTGTTTACTCGTGATGGCGTGGGTACATCCATAGCACAAGCACCTTTTATGCACATTCGTCCTGCACAAGAAAGTGATATTACCGATTTGCTTGCTATGACGCACCCATTACAAGAAAAAGGCATCTTGATGCCCCGTGATTATGATTATTTTGCCGAACACATCCATACCTTTTTTGTTTTAGAAAACGATTGTCAACTTTATGGTTGTGTTGCATTAAAATCCTATGATGATGCGCCAACTATTGGTGAATTGGCGTGTTTGGTGATTGCACCGCACATACAGGCAGGCGGTTATGGTGAGCAACTATTAGCACACGTGATTAAAGTGGCACAAGAACAGGGCAAAACACAATTATTGGCATTGTCTACACAAACGACGGATTGGTTTATTGAACGTGGTTTTGTAGAGGTAGATTTTTCAATTTTGCCAATAGAGCGTCAAAAAGAATATCTTCATCAAAAAAGGCAGTCTAGGATTTTTTCCCTAAATTTATGATGATATTGGAGAATTAATTTGTTTCATCAGGCCGATTTTATTTTTTATCCAAACCCATAAAAAATGTTGTTACGCAAAGCCTTTAAATTTGAACTGATGTTCAAAACACACCAAAGCGAGTTAGCAAAATATGGCTAACCGCAGTGGTGTGTCCCTCCTGTCAAGGAGGG
>CAKARD010000074.1 GCA_916720425.1 uncultured Kingella sp.
AACGTGGTGCAGAACGTGTTTTGGCCTATGCTACACACGCCGTATTCTCAGGCGGTGCAATTGATCGTTTAAATACTTCTGATATTGATCAAGTAGTGGTTACTGATACCATCTCATTATCCACTGCTGCTAAAAACTGTTCACGCATACGTCAAGTATCTATTGCAGGTTTATTGGCAGAAACGGTAAGACGTATTTCTAATGAAGAATCTGTATCTTATCTATTTAATGAAGATTTAATTCACCCTAATACCATATTTTTGTTGTAAAATATAAATTTTTTATTAGGTTGTTTAAAAAACAACCTATCCACCTTGCCACAGAGTTGGTCGCAGCTTGCCAGTGGCATTTTTATTTTAAGGAAACAACATGACTGTTATTCAAGCAAATCTTCGTTCAGAGCAAGGTACGAGTGCGAGCCGCCGCCTTCGCAATGAAAATAAAACTCCTGCTATTGTGTATGGCTTAGGTGAAACTTTAGCCATTACAATAGACCACAAAGAAATTTTCTTTGCATTACAAAAAGAATCTTTCTTTACTCAAGTATTAAAATTGAATATTGATGGCAAAGAACACAATGTGATTGTGCGCGATTATCAAATGCACCCTGTAAAACGCCAAGTTCAACACGTTGATTTTCAAGCAATTGATTTAGATAAACCTGTTCGTATTAAGCTACCTATTCATTTGAAAAATGCTGAAATTTCTAAAGCCGTTAAATTGCAAAGTGGTCGTGTGGCACTTTTAGCTTCAACAGTGGATTGTTTGGTGAATCCAAAAAATATTCCAGCTCACTTAGATTTAAATTGCGAAAAAGTAGAAGCAGGACAAGTATTGCATTTAACCGATATTACTTACCCCGAAGGGGTTCAAAGTGTTGCTTTGAAACGCGATAACAATTTAGCCGTAGCCACAGTAATGGGCAAAAAAGGTTAATTTAGTCGAATAATACAACAATAAAAAACTACCCAATATAAATGATATTGGGTAGTTTTTTATACTCTCATTTTATTTCGTTAATGTAAAAAAATTCTAAAAATAAGAATTTTTTTAAATTTGGTGCCGACAGCGAGACTTGAACTCGCACGAGCTAGGCTCACCACCCCCTCAAGATGGCGTGTCTACCAATTTCACCATGTCGGCTAAATCAATTATTTAGATTTTTTACCTTTACCTTTTTTAACAGGTTTTGTCTCACTGGCTACTTGAGCAGCAGGTTCACTCACCACACTGGCTATAGTAGAGGAAGCAACTTGTGTATCACTTGCTGCAGTGGGCTGATTAACAACTGCGCTCTCACTAGCGACATTTACTGGTTCAACTTCTTTAGTGGGCTCACTTTGTTGGATATGGCTAAAATCAATACTGGTACCATTTGCATTATTAGTATTCACATAACCCAATCCCAAACAAGTGGCAAAGAAAATCATGGCACAAATGCCTGTCATGCGACTTAAAAAATTGGCATTCCCTGCTGAACCAAACACCCCTTGTGCGCTACCTGAACCACCGAAACTGGCACCCGCATCCGCACCTTTACCATGTTGCATTAAAACTAAAACAATAATGGCTAGTGCTGAGAAAATATTTACGATCCAAATAACGGTTTTTAGAGCTTCCATGTTTTATTTTGCTTCTTGGGCGGCATTAATAATGGCAGTGAACGTTTCATATTTCAACGACGCACCACCAACTAATGCCCCATCCACGTGAGGTACAGTAAAAATATCGGCAGCGTTTTTATCATTTACACTACCACCATAAAGAATGCGGATATTAGCATTACTACCACATAATGACAAGATTTCTTCGTAAATAAATTGATGCATATCCGCAATTTGTTCTTTACTGGCAATTTTTCCTGTGCCAATTGCCCATACAGGTTCATAAGCCACAGCAAAGTTTTGTGTTTTTAATCCTTTAAATACAGATAACTGATAAGCAACCGCTTCTTTTTCACGACCATCTTCGCGTTCTTTTAAACTTTCTCCAACGCATAAAACAGGAATCAAACCCACGCGCAAAACGTTTTCAATCTTCAAGCGTTGAATGTCATTTTTTTCGTTAAAATACAAACTGCGTTCAGAGTGTCCAATCAGCACAATATCCACACCTACATCACGCATCATTTCCGCCGAAACTTCGCCTGTATATGCACCTTTGTCTGCAAAACGACTCACATCTTGAGCGCATGTGTGAATTTTATTATTCAACACAATTTGCACCGCATTATGCACTTGCAAAAGATAAACGGTAGGGGGAGCAATGCCAATACAAACCTGATCCATTTCAGGTAAACTACGTAATTTATGTACCAGTGCATTATTATCGTGTAACTGGCCATTCATTTTCCAATTACCAATAACCCATTTTTGTTGCCAAATATTTTGTTCCATAATGTGATCCTTAACTTTACGTTATTAGCATTATTGTAACGCAAGCATTGTTTGACGACTATTTTTTCTGTATCGCACGTTTCAGTATAATTAACCAATCCTTGATCTTCAGTGTGGGACGATTTTTAAATATATCGTAATGATTTTTTGCCATATTTTCTAATATTTGATTACCACCCAAAATAATCATACGTAATTCAAAACCTATACGTCCTGTTAAATTTTTTCCTAAAGGCGCACCTGCATGAAGAATTTTATAAGTTCGTTGACATTCATAACGAAGCAAACTTTGTAAGTTTGGGGTAAACTTTTCTGCCATCAGATCTTGTTCGGTTACATCAAACTTTGCTAAATCATCTTGTGGTAGATAAATACGACCTTTTTTCAAATCTATCGCTATGTCTTGCCAAAAATTGATTAACTGCAAAGCAGTACAAATACCATCACTTTGCGCAATGCTTTGCGGATTATGCTTACCATATAAATGCAATATCATGCGCCCCACTGGATTGGCTGAACGGCGACAATAATCAATCACTTCACCAAAATTTTGGTAGCGTGTTTTGCTTATATCCTGTTCAAAAGCAGACAATAAATCATAAAAAGGTTGCAGAGGCATTTGATAAGGTGCAATGGCTTGATGATTTAAACAGCGCATGAGTTCGGTTTCAGGCTGCTTGTTTTGCGCAATTAAGTCTAACTCATTTCTCAAATGATTTAATTCTTTGTGACGTTGCTCTGGCGTTGCATTACCTTCATCAGCAATATCATCGGCAGTACGCGCAAAAGCATAAATTGCATGAATGGGTTGACGCAATTTTCGCGGCAAAATAATTGAACCGACAGGAAAATTTTCATAGTGGTTGGGTGTAGTCATAATATTTTCAGTTCAATAGATGAATTATTTTTGCATTTCAATATGACTTGTAAAAGTAGGCAAAATGCCCCAAGCACCGCCTATAAAGCCTTTGCAACTACCACTGCTTCCCTCTTGACTGCGCAAAAAGATTTTACCATTCCATACCGCTTGTTCACTTACCCAACAATCTCCCAAACCACGTGCTTTAAATTCACCACTAACATAAGCATAGCCTTGTTTTTTATTGTAACCCGCCTCATCATAGCGATTTTCCAGTACTTGCTCTACTTTAGTAAGTTTGTCGTTCATTACGACATAATAGTTGGTCGTTTGATATGCGCCAACCATACATACCGCTTCTGCCAACACTTTGCCATTGGTCAGAGGGTAAATACTAATACTTTGATTTTGGAAATTCTTTTCATTAGAGTGTAGTGAATAACAATAGCTGCCTGAATCTTCATTTGTGCCATTGCTTTGGCGCAATAATGCCATCACCTTATCAAAACGCGCCGATCCCCGTTTAATATCATAAACTGCCTGCGTTTGAGGAATTTTGACAGCATAAATAGTTGGCGTTTTTTGTGGTGCTAAGACAGCTTTTACATCAGAACCTTGACGAATTAAGGCAGATGGCGTGTTGAGACGCTGCTGAAATTCGTCCATTTTTAACATGGCGGCAGCGGCACCTTTATCAGAAATTTGGCTACTAAAATTGCCTGATTTTACATGAATAACTGCGTTTTTCTTTAATGCACGAAGTAACGTTTGACTTTGTTGTTCACTTAAACGGCTGGGTTTGTCTAACGAGATGGGTATCGTGCCAATAGATTGATTATTTAAAAATAATTCCAGTTTTGAGTTTAAATTAATAGGATTCTCATCTTGATTAGATGTAATGATGATTTCGGCGATAACTGGCGTATTATCACCTGCTTTACGTTCAAAACGCAGAGAAACGGGATAATCAAAGAAATCACTGGTTTGATAACCCACCATTTGACATGTACCGCGGTTATCACAAATTAAATCCCAATCGTGATAATTGGCTTCAAAACCTTTAATGGGCGCAGCAAAAACACAAGGTGTAAAGAGTAAAAAGCAAAGTAATTTTTTCATCATACTTCCTTATTAGAAATAATTATGGTGGATTAAAATGATTGCACTTTGTCACATTTTAATCCACCCTATTTTAAATTTTAATCTGCATATTGTTTTTTGAGACGTTCGCGGCGTTCTTGTGCTTCAACCGATAGTGTTGCTGTTGGTCGTGCTAACAAACGGCGCAAGCCAATAGGTTCGCCTGTATCGCGACAAAAACCATAATTTCCCTCTTCAATATCACGCAAAGAAGCTTGGATTTTTGCTAAAAGTTTACGTTCTCGATCTCGAGTACGTAATTCCAACGCATATTCTTCTTCTTGCGAGGCGCGATCGGCAGGATCGGGGGCAGTTTCATGTTCTTGCATTTGGGTTGTTGTTTCATTGGCACGATGAATTAAATCTTCCTGTTGCTTGCGTAACAAATTGCGAAAAAAGGCAATTTGTTGTTCATTCATATATTCATCTTCATTGCCATCCCACGCCAAAATGTCTTGTTCAGTTAACGGTTGTGTCATGATTTGAGTGTCCTTTTGAAAAAAATAGGTTAATAACCAAAAAAGGCGCGCATGATAACAGATTTTTTCCGTTATAATGCAATTTTTATATTTTATAAGATATTGTACGATGAAAAAAATTATCTTAGCCTTATTATTAGCAAGTAGCATACCGACTCTCGCAGAAGAATTGCATTACAATTTGTTAGATTTTAGCGAAAGTGCTAGCGTGATTGTTTCCAACGACACCATGAATGTCACCCTACGTATACAAGCCAATGGTAAATCACGTAACGATGTCGCCAATCAAGTCACTCGCCGTATCAATGCCGTATTAACCCGTGCCAAAGCCAATAAAGTGTTTGAAGTACAAACAGGCAATCGCAGTGCTTATCCCGAATACAATGACAAACATACAATAATTGGCTGGTCAGAGACAGCTTATATCCATATCAAAAGCACAGATTTTGATGCATTAAGTAAATTGGTGAGCGACAGCCAAAATGATGCCGCCATAGATCACGTTTCATTTAGTGTATCTGCCAGCAAGCGTGCAAAAGCAGTGGAAGAAGCCAGTACACAAGCCTTACAGTCTTTTCGTGAACGCGCTCAAAACGTCAGCCATGTCTTAGGTTTTTCAGGCTACAAAATTGTTAAAATGGAATTAAATCAATCATTTGAAAATGAAGAAAGCAGTTCAAGTGAAATGCCTTTAATGTTTTCGCGTACTTCATATGTTGCAGCACCTGCTGCTATTAGCTCAGAAAAATCTATGGATACCAGTGCGGGTAAAAGCCGTGTTTATCAGCGTATTCGGGCGACGGTACAAATGCAATGATGGTAACTACTTTACCTCTATTTCGTGTTATGGGTATAAGCAGTGTGGTTGATTATGCCCATGAAATAAAACAACGTGAGCAATTATGGCAACGTTATTTAATTAGCGATTTAAAATTACCTGCATTTAGCCAAACAATATATTGCGTGCTACACAATTATCATGAAACAGGTTACACTTTAACCATAGGTAAATTAGCGTCTAACGATGCCATTTTGCCTAAACAAGCACATGAAATTTGGGTGTTACCACAACAGTATGCCGTCTTTGATTTGCCTGATAATACAATAAATTCAGTATATTACTCATGGCAAATCATACGTCAAAATACTGATATCTTGCACAAACAAAAAATAGATTTTGAGAGTTATCCAATACAAGGAACCGCACGTTTATATGTGGGTATTGAGGGGAACGTTGAGATTGTTGAAATGTAATCTACTTTCAATTTATCTAATTAAAAACAGATAATATACTTAATAATTACAAAATGTAGGCTTATTTTTACATAAAGTTTCAGTAAATTTATTTGACAATCATGAAATAAAAATACGATAATATCCATCGTCTAGAAATTATTAATTCTAGATATTTCTCCTCTATTTCTCCTTTGTAGACTTTATGCATACCTCTGAAAAGCGGTATGCATTTTTTTTTTATTTATATAATCTAGGTTAAGAAAAATAGTTATTCTTCACTAGGGGCTATTGACAATTCAAAAAAAGAGGCAAAGGATTTAAGATATTGTTTC
>CAKARD010000075.1 GCA_916720425.1 uncultured Kingella sp.
CGTGAAGCCTTGAACGGCCTAGATGTGCGTTTGCCACAGACACAACAATCCCCCAGTACAGTCATGACCAACTGGTTATTGCGTGCAGCAGCAGAAGGGGGGTTTGAGTTTGGAACCGATTGTGAGCTAAAAGGCATGGGTGATAATGCTCCCATTATTAAAATTACTAAGCAAGATTTAACCACTCAAGAAGTTGTGCAGCATATAAAAAACGGTAAAACCGTAACACAACTGGGTTTAGTTTGGCGTAATCAAATTGCTTTTGTGTTAACTGAGCAGTTTACACTTAAACGTATTCAATATTTAGATATTCTACAAAAAGAAGTAGAGCAGCAGGGTGAGGATATGGCTAGTTTGGCATGGGCAACACAAATTATCATGGCCCAAAATATCGGAGAAATGATTAATGAATTAACTGTCTATTTAGGTGGTTGGAAAAAGGATTAATATTGTGAAATATGGTTTATTTGCTCTATTACTACTCTGCTATATGCCCATAATATTTGCTGAGCATTTAATTTATCATGCTTGTGATTACCAAGGCCAGATTGCAGAAGGCAAACCTCATGGCAAGGGTGCATTAATTTGCCCTGATGGACAAATTTATACAGGTCAATTTGTCAATGGAGCGTTTCATGGGAAGGGACAGTATATTATTCCAAATAAACAAGGTATTAACATTACACCTTTTAGTTTAAACAGCGATAAACTTAAGGGAATGGTATTAGATGGAAATTTTTCCAAAGGAATGGCCAATGGTAAATTTAAGGTTTATCAAAATGGAAAACACATGTTTAATTTTACGTTTAAAAATGGTATTGCCATAGATATGAAATTGGCAAAATAGGAAAAAAAATGAGCATCAAATCAGATAAATGGATACGCCATATGTCACAAGAATATGGCATGATTGAACCATTTGAACCCAAACAAATCAAAGAAATAGACGGTAAAAAAATTATTTCTTATGGCACATCTAGCTATGGTTATGACATCCGTTGTGCTAACGAATTTAAAATTTTCACTAATATTAATAGTACGATTGTTGATCCAAAAAATTTTGATCCGCGCAATTTTGTAACCGTAGAAGATGAATTTTGTATTATTCCTCCAAATTCCTTTGCTTTGGCACGAACGGTAGAATATTTCCGTATTCCACGTAATATATTAACTGTTTGTTTGGGTAAATCTACTTATGCCCGTTGCGGCATTATCGTTAACGTTACACCCTTTGAACCTGAATGGGAAGGGTATGTAACCTTAGAGTTTTCTAATACAACGCCATTGCCCGCTAAAATTTATTCAGGAGAAGGGGTGGCTCAAGTATTGTTTTTTGAAAGCGACGAGGTATGCGAAACCTCCTATAAAGATCGAAATGGCAAATATATGGGACAAACAGGCGTTACTTTACCCAAAACCTAAATCATTGTTAAAAATATGAATAAATCTCCTGATGCTTATTCTCAACTCATCCAAGCGTTACGTGTTTTTCCCAATGTGGGACCAAAAACCGCACAACGCATGGCGCATACTTTATTGCATGAAAAACGCGATGGAGCAGAACAATTATTATATGCTATTGATTATGCGCTAAAACAAATACGTCATTGTCAGTTATGTAATAATTTTTGCGAAGATGAGATTTGCGCCATGTGTCGCGATCCGCAGCGTGATCCTACTCGTTTAATGATAGTGCATTTACCAGGTGATATTGCTGCAATGGAGAGTGCGCATTGTCATGATGGTGTATATTTTGTCTTGATGGGATATGTCAATCCAACACAAAATAAAGATTTACGCTATATTGCTTTAGAAGCGTTAATTAAGAGACTAAATCATTCCTCAATAAGAGAAATTATTATTGCCACTGCATTTACAGCAGAAGGTGATGCTACAGCCTATATTATCAGTGAGTTATTGAAGAATACTTCATATAAACTGAGTCGTTTAGCACGAGGCATGCCACTGGGCAGCGAGTTAGAATACGTAGATGCGGGTACATTGGCGCATGCGGTTTATGCCAGACAAAATATACAGGAATCACAAAAATGATAAAGCGTTTGGGTCTATTTGGACTTTGTGTTTGGATTTTAAGTGGTTGTTATGCAGAAGCGGATTCTTCAGAACAGATAACTGCAGCAAGTGTTGTTATTAGCAGCACACCAGCTGTGGTTCAGCAAATTCAACCACGATGGGTTTTACGGGATAAAGCAGTATTAAAACAAGCACAACAAAGCTTGCACCAATTACCAAATTTACGTGATAAAACCATTTTAGTTTATGACAAAATACACTTTTTTGATGGTACCCGCCCACGCATAGAATTGAGCATACAAGATCCTAATAATCCTGAACAATTACTCTTTTATACTTATGAAAATGGTACTTGGAGTGTTTCCATAGTTGAAGAAACAATTAAAAACCTTAATCAAAAAGTCATCAATCTAGACCAAATAGATTTTTCACAAGCGGCAGATATTGCCAAAACTTGGGCGCATAAAGCCCAAGAGGTTCAGGCGGTAGAAACCACACCTTATTATGTAGCGTGGGTTTATCTGCCCAAACAAAGTAAAATTTTTTGGCATACACCAACGCTGGAAGCCGTGGGTAAGCAGTATTATTTAAGCTGTCATCAAAATGGAGAGATATGGGAATTTAAACGCATTGCAGGGCAAGATAAGGATGAATGATGCAACGATTTTTGTGGATTTGTGGCATATTGGCATTTGCTGCCATGTATTTTTTAACTGAATCTACCGATAACGATAGCCATTTTGCAGCTTATTTTTGGATATGGGTGATAGCATCAGGTGTATTGGCTTTAGTCATGTTTAGCGTCATTGTGCTATACATTACACAAATTATCCGAGACAAACAAAATCGTGTATTTGGCTCACAGATTGCGCGAAGATTAACCGTAATGTTTATGTTTGTTTCTGCCTTGCCTGCATTATTTTTATTAGGTGTATCCGCACAATTTATTTCACATAGTATCAACTCTTGGTTTGGTGATGATACCAAACAAGCATTGGAACGCAGCCTAAAATTAAGCCAAAGTGCATTAGAAAATACAGGCAAACGAACCGAAAAAGAAGCGCAAATTATCCGCAATTTGTTAATAGTACGTGCCATGCAGCAGCAAGATTTTGATCCTATTTGGCAAACTCCTCAAGCAAAAAAATTTGTACAATTAGTTATATGGGATTTTGAACATCTCAAACTTGAACAAGAATTTAACCCACAAATATTACCTAGTGTATATTTGGATAACCAAATTATTCATCAATTACAAGAGAAGGACGGTTTTTATTATACTGAAACCATTAATAATATCTTGTATACATCAGGCTGGTTAAGTTTACCCAATAAGTATCAGGGGAAACGATATGTTTTGTTTTTTCGCCAAGCTGTGCCACATAATATTGCCGAAGATGCGCAATTAATAGAGGCAGCTTGGGCTAAATATGCAGAGTTGGTATTTGCTAAAAGTGGTTTACAAACCTTTTTTTTAGTAACCTTATTAATTGCAGCATTATTGGCTATTTTATTAGGTCTCTTGATTGCATTACGTTTTTCGCAAAGATTTGTTGCGCCTATTTTATCGTTAGCAGATGGAGCGCGTTCAGTAGCACAAAGTGATTTTAGTTGCCGTATTCCTATTCACAACAAAGATGAATTGGGACAACTGGCAGGACTATTTAATCACATGATAGAACAACTTGCTATTGCCAAGCAATCTGATGAACAACATCGCCAAGAACAAGAGGCCGTGCTTCATTATTTAGAACGCGTTTTAGCCAGCTTAAGCACAGGTGTCATTACCTTAGATTATCATGGTCGGTTAAACACCTATAATCCCATTGCTGAACAACTATTAGATATTAATTTATCAAAGTTAATCGGCAAAAATGTCTTAGAATGGACAAATCAATCACCGCAACATATTGCTGCAGCCGAAGTCTTGACACAATTGATTGCCAGTGAAACTCAGGATAAAAACTTAGAGATTACTTATCTTGCTAAAGATGAAAGTCGTATACTATTAGGCAAAGCCATTCGTTTACCCGAAGAAAATGGGAACGGATTAATTTTAGTATTTGACAACATCACTTTATTGGTTGCGGCGCAAAAAGAGGCGGCATGGGGTGAGGTGGCCAAGCGTTTAGCACATGAGATCCGTAACCCTCTTACGCCTATCCAATTATCAGCTGAACGATTGGCATGGAAATTGCAAGATAAATTAGAAGATAAAGACAAGCAAATTTTAATTAAATCAACCGATACCATTATCAAACAAGTAGCGGCACTCAAAGAAATGGTAGAAGCTTTCAGAAATTATGCTCGTGCGCCATATTTAAAGCTACGTGAACTCAATTTAAATGCATTAATTACAGAAGTGTTAGTATTGTATGAAAGTAGCCCATGTATTTTTACTGCAAATTTATGTAAAATGCCTGTGTATTTAAAAGCCGATGCCACTGCTATGCGACAAGTTCTACATAATCTACTGAAAAATGCCGCTGAAGCCGCACAAAGCGATGCAGAACCCCAAGTTATTATCAATACTGATGTAGACACACGGGGAAATAAATATTTAATCGTGCAAAATAATGGCACACGATTTAGCACACATATGTTACAACGCGCCTTTGAACCTTATATTACAGATAAACCCACTGGTACAGGTTTAGGTTTGTCTGTGGTAAAAAAAATAATAGAAGACCATGGTGGTCAAATCACACTTGCTAATCAAGAACCTTTTGGTGCTTGTGTGAGTATATATTTCCCATCAATAGAGACGACATAAAGAAGCAGCACTATGCGAAGCACAGATATTTTAATTGTAGACGATGAAATTGGCATTCGAGAAGTTTTACAAGAAACTTTAGAAGATGAAGGTTATAGTGTCTACCTTGCGGAAAACGCCGAACAAGCACGCCAACTACGCAATAAAATGCGCCCAGCTTTAGTGCTATTAGATATTTGGATGCCTGATAGTGATGGAATTACTTTATTAAAAGAATGGGCAAAAAATGGGCAACTTTCTATGCCCGTTATTATGATGAGTGGACATGGTAGCATAGATACTGCCGTAGAAGCGACAAAAATTGGCGCAATAGACTATTTAGAAAAACCCATTCCACTCAAAAAACTATTACAAACGGTAGAGCGGGCATTTCAATATAATGAAACCATACAAAATCAAAATGTACCCCATGTGGAACAATTAGGTAATAGTCCCGCCATTAAAGAACTAGGTAAGCAAATACTTGCAGCTAGTGAAAAAAAATGTTGTATTTTATTATTGGGTGAATCTGGGAGTCCATTTGAAACCATTGCTCGTATGTTTCATCGTAATAATACTCCTTGGGTGACATTAACACGTACTGAGCACATTTTAGAAATGCCTACAGAATTACTCAACCAAGCTACAGATGGTGTGCTGTATTTGGGTGATATTTCACAATACAGCATATCTATGCGCCAAAATGTTGGCTTACTTATTGGCAAAGCAGAAAAACATCATACAAGAGTGATTTGTTCTAGCTCCGTGCCTTTGCGGGAATTACTAGACGGTTCAGAGCAAGACACACTTTTGATGAATATTCTTTCTACTCATGTACTCAATATTCCGCCATTACGTCATAGAAGTGAAGATATTCCCTTTTTGGTAGGGCAAATTCTCAAAGAATTGAGTGGCTCAATCAAAGATAATGTGCGTTTTACTAGCTTAGCACTGTCCAAATTACGTCAATATGAATGGCCAGGTAATATGGCACAATTGCGTAACGTAGTGACCAGTTTAGCCTTAAACACGCAAACAGGTGAAGTTAATGATGGTGCGGTGTCGCGTATACTCAATGAATTTACTCAGGATGAGGAATTATGGGAAAATCCCTTAGATTTTAATTTTAATTTGCCTCTACGAGAATTACGAGAAGAATTAGAGCGAAGATATTTTGAATTTCATATTCGCCAAGAAAATCATAATATGAGCCGTGTTGCGCAAAAAGTAGGCTTAGAACGTACGCATTTATATCGAAAATTAAAACAATTGGGTATCACATTTAATCGTCGTAGTAACACAGAAAAAATTAATGGCGAAAATGTGGATGAAAAAAATTAAGCAATATAGAATAAAATCAAAATGCGTGTCTATATGAACACGCGTTTTTTATTCATAAATTCTTCTTAAGGAGAACCATGCTATTGTGTAAAATTGTCATATCTATAAATCTCAACCATTGTTAATAGTAACAATGGTTGAATAATTAAAAGTATTCTAGAT
>CAKARD010000076.1 GCA_916720425.1 uncultured Kingella sp.
AACAAATCAAAAAACAGGTTAAAGATATTATTGACGGGGTGTATCACGAAGAAGATGATGGAAAAAATCGTAAACCAAGTAAAAACAAAATTCAAGTTGGCAAAATTCACAACGAAGAAGATGCCATTAAAGAAATCGCTCGTTTAGAAAAACAAATGCAACAAGCTGCACGAGACTTACAGTTTGAAGAAGCAGCGGTACTACGAGATAAAATACGTGAAATAAAGGAAAATTTATTATTTGGCAGCGAATAGAAAAATAATAAAACCCAGAACCAAGTTAATCAGTACGGCAAAAAAAGATGCCGTACTCATTCAAAACAGTTGTTCATCATCAACAATAAGACTTCGTATCAACAGACTCTCCGTTATCAAACATCAATGTTTTTTCAGGAAACCTTAACGCAGCAAGGCGAAATTTTGAATGCATAGGTATGATGCCTTTTTTTCGGTCACGCCAACGTGCACCTACTGAAAAATCTATACAAAACACATTATTACGCGCACCATGCCAATGGTTTGGCGGAACGTTAAACATGCCTTTGCGATGTTTAGCACAAACTGAATCTTCATACCAAGTACGCCAATAATGCCCGATAACAACATAAGGCACATCTTGATAATCTTCCCACCAATGGTTTCGTATGGAAAAACGCCAACGTCCCCCCGCAAAAAAAGGCATGGTAACAACTTTTTCTACGCCACACGTGAGTGCGCGTATGGGGTGGTTTATGCTACGATACACGTCATGTTGCGCAGTGGCACGCAACATAGGGAGAGGATAATTGATATTTTCTAATTCATGGGCATATTGACGTTGCTCTATTTTGTATTGTTCATACCAAGGCATCTGCTTAATACAAAAATTGATTTCATCATCCCAATCTTGAATTAAATCACATAAATTAACGTGGTTTTGATTTTGAATTTGAGCAATGCTATCTGATAGCCATGCAGCATGAACAATACGCAAATCTTGTCGTTGTAACACCAAAGGTTGTTGTTGTAAAAATGTTAATAAATGGGAATGTTGTGATTGAGGTAAACACTGCCATGGTGCATAATTATGCGCATCTTGTTGTTCTCTGTTGCCAAAAAACCAGCCTGAGCCGTCTTTAGCTTCTTGCGCTAACAAATTAATTTCGTGATTGCCCAATACCATCAGCGCATGCCCTGCATAGTATGCTTGCTCAAACCAAGCCAATACCGCTGGTGAATCAGGGCCACGATCTATCAAATCTCCAACAAACACTAATTTACGTCCTTTGGGATGGTTTCCATCTGCTTGATAGCCCAAATAATGCAGTAAATTTTGCAAAGCCTCATACTGTCCATGCACATCGCCTATAATATCTAACGCGCCATTGGGCAAAGTTTGTATTAACGACATGATTTCCTATTTCACAAAAATAAAACTAAGCGAATTATAGGTACGGTTAATCCCAAAAGAGAAGTAAAGCATAGGAAAAAACAACCATTTTGCAAAATTTGTTACAAAAAATCATTATTTTTAATGATACAATAACCACGATATAATTGTTTGCACAAAATAGTTTGATGTAGCATAATCGCATTTACCTTACTTAACAAAACAATCAGGTAATCAGAAAATGACAAAACAAATAGCCATTTTACGTGGTGATGGTATTGGTCCTGAAATCATATGCCAAGCAGTGCGTGTATTAGACAAACTCATAGAGCAAGGCTTAAATGTAAGCTATGATTATGCCCCTTTGGGAGGAGAAGCTTATGACCAATATGGTGTACCCTATCCTGAATTTACTCAAAACTTATGCCGTCAGGCCGATGCGGTATTATTAGGTGCCGTCGGTTCTCCCCAATACGATCGATTAGAACGCCATTTACGCCCTGAACGAGGTTTATTAGCCATTCGTAAAGATTTAAACTTGTTTGCTAATTTGCGACCTGCGATTTTGTATCCTGAACTAGCTAATGCCTCTACGCTTAAACCAGAAGTGGTGGCAGGTTTGGATATTTTAATTGTGCGTGAATTGACAGGTGATATTTATTTTGGTGAACCACGTGGCATTCGTTTATTAGATAATGGTGAGCGTGAGGGCTTTAATACCATGAAATATAGCGAAAGTGAAATTCGCCGTATTGCTCATGTCGCATTTAAAGCAGCACAAAAACGTAATAAAAAAGTATGCAGCGTAGGCAAAGCTAATGTTTTAGAAACCACAGAGTTGTGGCGTGAAATTTTTGATGAAGTGGGACAACACTATCCTGATGTAGCGTTAAGTCATATGTATGTGGATAATGCCGCTATGCAACTGGTGCGTGCGCCTAAACAATTTGATGTGATTGCAACTGGTAATATCTTTGGTGATATTTTGAGCGATCAAGCATCAATGTTAACTGGCTCTATTGGCATGTTACCTTCGGCTTCTTTGGACGAAAATAGCAAAGGTTTATATGAACCTTCACACGGCTCAGCCCCCGATATTGCAGGACAAAACAAAGCCAACCCACTGGCTACTATTTTATCACTAGCAATGTTAGTGCGATACAGCCTTAATGATGAAGAGCGTGCTAAACAAATTGAACAAGCAGTGCAAAAAGTATTAGAACAAGGCATACGTACTGCCGATATCTATGAAGAGGACACACAATTGGTGTCATGCAGTCAAATGGGCGATGCAATACTCGCTGTTTTATAACTTACTTTTTTATATAAGGAAATCAAAAATGAAAAAATTACTCTTAGCTTGTATGATGGCATACGGTTTGAGCGCATGGGCAGATGCCATTCCCACCAACGCAAACCAATGGGCCAAACAATCAGTACAACAAAGTTCAAATTTAGTAAAAAAATCAGAAACACGAATTATTGGTTATTATGATGCCAAAGGTAAACAAGTAAAATCGCCCGCTCGGAATGGCTTTTACCGCACTTTGCTGGGACGCGATGCACAAGGACGCGCTGTGATACAAGATTACTATCAAGATAGTCGTACCAAGCAAATCGATCCTGTAGTTATTCCTAACGAAAAAGATATTAATAATTTTAATGCCAATGTTGCTGAAGGTTTCACTACATGGTATTCGCCCACTGGGGAAGTAACGGAATTTGTTGAAATAAACAATGGTGAATTACGCCAACGTGGGGTATATAAACAAGGTCAATTGGTTCATTTGCTACAAATAGAAGGTAAGCAAGATCACTTAACGTTCTATTATCCAAATGGAAAAATTATGGCTGACATACACCAAAATAATGATAATGACGAACAGCATAGTTTCTTCTACGACGAAAAAGGTAAGTTAATTTATGATAGTAAAAAAGATAAGGATATTTCAGAAAGCGATCCACGTTATGAGAAAATAGGTAAAATTACCATGCGTATATTGTCTTCTCTAGAAGAAACTATAGACGAAAACTAACCCTAAATCATGATTTGGAATAATAAATAAATTATGCGTGATGTTATAGGCATCACGCATGTTATTTTTATACCCCAAAATTTGCTTGTAATAAGGCACAAGTTTGGCGTTCACGTGTGCGACGACGCGATGGACGATCGGGAATTTTAGGCATATCTGGTGTTTGTGTGGTGTTGCTCTTATCTGTTTCATGTTTTTTAGATTGCTTGGAGCGAGTAGGTGCAACCGTTACGTCATCTTGATTATGTTGCTGTGCTGACTCTTCCCAACGTGGTTCAAAACCTTCAATGCGCGATACGGGTAATTCATTGCCCGTTAACTCTTTAATGGCCATGTACATACGCTGTTCGTTATTATCCATAAGAGAAATGGCTACACCTTCTACCCCAGCACGCCCTGTACGGCCAATACGATGTACATAATCTTCAGCCTGCGAAGGCATCTCATAATTAATGACAAATGGTAATTCGGCAATATCTAAACCACGTGCAGCCACATCTGTAGCAACTAAAACGCGCAAGTTGCCTGCTTTAAATTGCGCAAGTACATCTAGACGCGCTTGTTGTGATTTATCACCGTGTATGGGGCCAGTTTCCAAACCACGATGCGCTAAATACTGCGAGACTTGATCAACAGAATGCTTGGTTTTGCAAAATACAATCACTTGAGGCATTTGTAAATCCACAATTAATCGTTCCAATAATTCACGCTTGCGGTGCGTATCTACAGCGATGACATGTTCTTCTACATTGGTATTGGTGGCATTTTGCGCTGCAACTTCAACAATTTCTGGCATATGCATAAAATCTTGTGCTAACTTACGTATGGCTGGCGCAAAAGTGGCGGAAAATAATAGCGTTTGGTGTGGTTTGGGTAAAATTTGCATGATGGTACGTATGTCATCAATAAACCCCATATCCAGCATACGATCGGCTTCATCTAGCACGACTATTTCTACTTTGTTCAGATGAATATTTTTTTGTTTAATGTGATCAAGCAGTCGTCCTACAGTGGCAATAACAATTTCGCAACCAGAACGTAACTGCTCGGCCTGTTTGTCCATATTGACCCCGCCAAACAAAACGCTGTGCCGCAAAGGCAAATTTTTAATGTAGTTTCGAGTGTTTTGATCTATTTGATCTGCCAATTCTCGCGTGGGAGTCAAGACCAACATGCGTACAGGGTGCATGGCAGGCGAAGCACTGGCATTGGCATAGCGTTTGAGCCGCTCTAAACTGGGCAACATAAAGGCAGCGGTTTTACCTGTACCTGTTTGCGCAGCAGCCAATAAATCATGTCCGGCCAGAGCTTTAGGTATGGCGGCTTGTTGTATAGGTGTAGGGGTATGATACCCTTGTTCGCTCAATGCACTACAAATTTCGTATCCTAGTCCTAATTCGGTAAAGGTATGGGTCATGATGGTTTCTCTCAATGATTATACTGTGAATGGATTAACATCCTATAACAATTATTGTGGGTATGGTGAATACGCGCGTGCCAGTATATTGGGGTACAGCGTGGTGCGCGGCGCAACGCGCGTTTATGGCATGAAAGAATGCAAATGTGCAACTTGCCAACCACGTAAAGCGTTACCAATGTAAATGTTTTGGGCATTGTATAACATTTGCTGGGTGATGTATGCAGGGATAAGTGTGTGTGGAAAATGCGCACGCGCAATACTGGGCAAAATATCCAACTCATCTGCTGGGGTTAGAAATTGTCCTTGATACTCAATCACGATGCTACTGCGCCCACCTTCTAGCAAGATGCCGTCGGTATTAAATAACAATGCATCAAATGCGCCTTGCTTTTGGGCATGGGTAATGGCAGCATCAAAAACAGCACGATAGGTGGTTTTGTGGCGGCGTAAATAATTGTATCGTGGTAAAGCTTGATGTGCCATAACAATATTAACAGATGAAGTGGTTGTACATAAAGGTGCCTGTTCGGTGCGCAATGAACCATCTGGGTGCAATATCAATTTTAAACGATACATACCCTGATCTAATGTGCTTAATGTTTGTTGTATGTATTGTTGGGCAGTGCGTGGACAAAAGGGAAAATTGAGTGCCTGTGCCGATTGTGCCATGCGTTGCAAATGTTCATCTTGCCATGCAATGGTTTGATTTTGAACACGCATGGTTTCAAACAGTGCAAATTGCGCGGGTAACTGACACAAAAATCGTGCTTTCCAACCGCATTCCTTGTATTCGCTTTGAGCATGACTGTCATACACAATGCCACTGCCTACCCCATAACATGCCTGATAAACATCATGTACCTCAGGTTTAAGCCACAAACTACGTATCACCACATTCAAACAACCCGAAAAGCCTAATAGTGTATTAGGTTGGGGATTAAGAAAACCAATACTGCCCGTATAGATTTCGCAAGGCGTATCCTCTAATTGGTTGATAATTTCCATACTTTTGCGCTTAGGTGTGCCTGTTATACTGCCACAAGGAAAGGTTGCATTTAAAATATGTGCTAGGGTGGTAGCAATGGGTAACTGCGCCTGAATACGACTGGTCATTTGCCACACATGCCCAAACGCGCTAACCTTAAATGGTTCGGGAACCGACACGCTCCCTGTTTGTGCTAATTTACCCAAATCATTGCGCAACAAATCTACAATCATCACATTTTCCGCACGATTTTTAGCGTCCTTTTGTAAACATTCGGGTGGGGTATCACGTGATGCGGTACCTTTCATGGGTTCAGTTTCCAATCGCCCTTCTTCATGGATACGTAAAAATAATTCAGGTGAAAAACATAACAACCATTCTTGATTGGGCAAGCACATCAACGCACCATAAGACACAGCTTGACGTAAACGTTGATACAAAGCAATAG
>CAKARD010000077.1 GCA_916720425.1 uncultured Kingella sp.
GAGTCTCCAAATAAATCTGTTGCCATTTTTGTTGGCGCTTGGTTTTATCCTGAACTTGTCCTGCCAATTGTCCGCAAGCGGCATCAATATCATCACCACGTGTTTTTCGCACAGTAGTAACAATATCAGCTTGCATTAAAATATCTTTGAATATATTGATATTTTTGTTGCTAGAGCGTTCGTAACCCGAATTGGGAAAGGGATTAAACGGAATCAAATTAAACTTACAAGGCGTATCTTTAACCAATTGTACCAATTCATGAGCGTGTTGTGCATGATCGTTGACTCCGTCTAGCATGACATATTCAAATGTAATGAAATCACGAGGTGCTTTGGCAAGATAACGATTGCAGGCTGCCATTAATTCTTTGAGAGGGTATTTTTTATTAAGCGGTACAATTTGATCGCGAATGGTATCATTCGAAGCATGCAATGATACTGCAAGAGCAACAGGCATATCCTCTTTGAGCCTATCCATTTGTGGTACCATGCCTGAAGTGGATACTGTAACACGACGGCGTGACAAACCGTAGCCGTGATCATCTAACATAATAGATAAAGCAGCAATCACATTATCATAATTAGCTAAGGGTTCGCCCATGCCCATCATAACAACATTAGAAATCACTCGTTCGTTTTTTGGTGTAACGCCCAACGCTTTATTTGCCCACCACAATTGTCCAATAATTTCAGCGGTCGATAAATTGCGATTAAAACCTTGCCGCCCTGTGGAACAAAAGGTGCATTCTAATGCACAACCTACTTGTGAGGAAATGCACAAAGTGCCACGTTCGGTTTCAGGAATGAACACTGTCTCTACGCCGTTGCCCGTACCCACGTCTAATAGCCATTTGCGTGTACCATCTTTGCTTTCTTGAGAAGTGATGAGCGCGGGAATGCCTACTTGAGCTTGCTGATTTAATTTCGCACGTAATGTTTTGGCCAGATCGGTCATTTGTTCAAAATTTTCCGCACCGTTTTGGTGTATCCAACGCATGACTTGCTTGGCACGAAAGGGTTTTTCACCCATTTTTGCAAAATGGGCGGTCAAAGCGGCCAGGTCAAAATTGAGTAAATTGGTTTTCATTGTGTTCCGTTAAAATAGGGGAGGATCGGTGTTGTGGGTACTGAGGGCAGTATTTTTGCGTAGTTTTACACGATTTTGAATCCTGCGTGTGCGGATATAACTCAAGGCGTGCTTGTGGGTCAAAATCAAGCATTAATCAGCGCAAATGTCGCTTTGAGCAAAAAAGTATGCAATTTCAATAGCGGCATTTTCTATACTGTCAGAACCGTGTACCGAGTTTTGTTGCATGCTTAGGGCAAAATCTTTGCGTATTGTTCCTTGTGCGGCTTGTGCAGGATTGGTTGCGCCCATAATGGCACGATGCTGCGCCACCGCATTTTCACCTTCCAGTACTTGTATCATAACAGGCGCACTAATCATAAATTCAATCAAATCATGAAAAAAAGGACGGTCACGGTGTACGGCATAAAACCCTTCGGCTTCACTGCGGCTAAGATGTTTCATTTTAGCTGCCACAATACGCAAGCCATTTTCTTCAAAACGCGTATAAATTTTACCAATTAAGTGGCGTGATGTTGCGTCAGGCTTGATAATAGATAAAGTACGTTCAATAGCCATAATTAATGATTTATTTAGTTTAAAAATGGGGACATTTTAACAAGATTTGGGGCAATCGGCAAAAAACCGTTACAATAAGCGATAATACAAACCTGATTATTATCTAATAAATTACCATGACACCTTTTGAATATTGTCAAGATAAAGTACAGCATAGTGGTTCTAGTTTTTTAGCAGGGTTTCGTTTTTTGTCTACGCAAAAGCAAGAAGCCATGATTGTTTTATATGCTTATTGCCGTGAGTTAGATGATATTGTAGATAATGGCTCTGATATCCAAGTTGTAAAAACCACTTTGGCTTGGTGGCGCAATGATATGGCAAAAGTTTTTACTGATATTTTACCCGAACATCCTGTGAATCAAGCCTTGCAAAGTATTGCCTCCCATTTTTCTTTGCCGCAAATTGAATTGGAAGAAATCATTAATGGCATGGAAATGGATTTGTATCATGCGCGTTATCAAACGTTTGATGATCTACAATATTATTGTTATCGTGTGGCGGGCGTGGTTGGGCGGTTGATTGCTCGGATTTTAGGATTTGTTGATGAGCGTACTTTGGTTTATGCTCAAACCATGGGTTTGGCGTTGCAATTAACCAATATTATTCGTGATGTGGGGGAAGATGCGCGTCTGGGGCGCATTTATTTGCCGCTGGACGAATTACAGCGATTTAATGTACCAGAAAACACGATTTTATCCGCACAGGCATCACCTGAATTTACACAATTAATGCGCTATCAGTTTGAACGAGCGCGCCAAACTTATCGTCAGGCAATGCAAATTTTGCCTAAGATAGACAAAAAATCACAGCGTGTGGGACAAATTATGGCCAGCATTTATTATGCTTTGTTATTAGAAATATCGCGTGATGGATTGGACAATGTGCTGCGTTATAAAATTCGTATTCCCAACCCACGTAAAATGCGTATTGCTTTGTGGTGTTATTTTTTTGGTTTTAAACCGTAAAAATTATGTTTTAAAACAAGATGTGTGGTTGATTTTTTTTAAAAAGCTTGATTATTTTATGTAAGTTTGATTAAATATTCGCTTTTAATTGGTCGGATAGCTCAGTCGGTAGAGCAACGGATTGAAAATCCGTGTGTCGGCAGTTCGATCCTGCCTCCGACCACCAAAATTTTAACGCCTAAGCAGTGTGTTTAGGCGTTTTCTTTTTACCTAAAACAGAAATTTGTTATACTTATCAATTTTAGTCTTGTTTAATTAGGAGTATTTTTATGTTTGGAAAAGCAGGTTTGGGCGGTTTGATGCAGCAAGCGCAACGTATGCAGGAAAATATGAAAAAAACCCAAGCAGAGTTGGCGCAAACCGAAGTAGAGGGTCAAGCAGGTAATGGTTTGGTCAAAGTAATCGCAACATGTAGTCATCATGTACGTAAAATCAGTATTAACCCTGAGTTAATTGCACAAGCAACTGATGATGCAGAAATGTTAGAAGATTTAATTTTAGCGGCATTGGCAGAGGCTTATGCCAAAGGAGAAGAAATATCATCGGCTCGCATGGCACAGTTTACTCAGGGTTTGCCAGCAGGCATGGGCGATTTTTTTAAATAATCTCTTAGATAACGGGGAAAAGTCATGGTTCAAGTGGGAATTATCATGGGCAGTAATAGCGATTGGGGAATCATGGAACATGCTGCACGTATATTGGAACAATTTGGTGTGGCATATGAAGCTAAAGTGGTTTCAGCACATCGTACCCCTGATCTTATGTTTGAGTATGCGAAAACTGCACAACAGCGTGGCTTACAAGTGATTATTGCAGGAGCGGGAGGGGCGGCACATTTACCTGGAATGGTGGCCAGTCAAACAACATTACCTGTCTTGGGAGTCCCTGTTCCCAGCAAATATTTGCGTGGCGAAGATTCGTTGTTATCTATTGTTCAGATGCCTAAAGGGGTACCTGTTGCAACATTTGCCATTGGTGAAGCAGGGGCTGCTAATGCAGCTTTGTTTGCTCTCTCATTGTTGGCCAATCATGATAAATCCTTAGCGCAAAAATTAATGATTTTCCGTCAAGTGCAAACACAAACGGTGTTGGATATGTCGTTACCTCCTGTTGAGGTGGCATAAAATGGGTAAAATTGTATGATGTTTCTTTCTGAACCCAATCTGCCTTTGGCGCAGCAAAATAAGATTGGCGTATTATTGTTAAATTTAGGGACACCACAATCTTATGACGTTAAAGCCGTGCGTTCTTATTTGCGTGAATTTTTGTCTGATTATCGTGTGGTGGAATTGGCACCTTGCTTATGGCAGCCACTGTTGCGCGGTGTGATTTTGCCTTTTCGTAGCAAAAAAAGCGCGCACAGTTATCAAACCATTTGGCAAGATGAAGGTTCCCCATTGGCATGGTTTACACAACGTCAAGCAGAAGGTTTGCGTCAGCGTTTGCCTGAACATATTGTGGTTACTTATGCGATGACTTATGGCAAACCTAGTGTGGCTGAAACCTTGCAACAGATGAAACAACAAGGTGTGGGTTGCTTGCTGGTGTTACCACTTTATCCTCAATACGCAAGCAGCAGCACGGGGGCGGCATTAGACAAAGTCTGGAAACAATTATTGCAGCAGCGTAATCAAATGTCTGTTCGGACGATCTCGCGTTTTTATGATGATGAGGCATATATTAATGCTTTGGTTAAACAAATCCGATCTCATCGTGCGGAGCATGGTGCAGGGGAAAAATTAATGTTTAGTTTTCATGGTATTCCACAACGTCATGCAGATTTGGGAGACCGTTACCCGCAAGAATGTCGGGTGACTGCTCAACAAGTAGCGCAGCAATTGGGTTTACAGGAGTATGAATATATCGTATCTTTCCAAAGTCGTTTTGGCCGCAACAAATGGTTGGAACCCTCTACGCAAACACTGTTTAGTGAATTGCCCAAAAAACACCATGTCCATAAATTAGACGTGGTTTGTGCAGGATTTGTGAGTGATTGCTTGGAGACATTAGAAGAAATCGCGATCATAGGGCGAGAACAATTTCTTCAAGCAGGGGGAGAACAATTTCATTATATCCCTTGCTTGAATGATAATGATGATTGGTTGGATGCTTTAGTGCGGTTGGTGAATCAAAATATCATGGGCTGGAAAACAGAATAATAGTCATCTCTAAATAAGCAGACGCGTGAATACGTCTGCTTATTGTTTATTCACTTTTTTGTGGATCAGATATCACACATGCGCCATGAATTTCTGTGTTGGCTGTGGCTTGAGGGGCAGGGTTGGGTAAATTGGCACCATAGCAAGCAAACGCACTTAATGAATTTTGGGGTGAACCTTGAATGATTTTGTCACTGTAAACCAAATAGGCAAATGCTTTACGTTTAATGTCGTAATAGCGCATAATTTGTAGACTTTTAAATGCAAAACTGGCACTACGTTTAAATACTTGACGTGGTTTTAATACGACTTTTTCGTTGTATTCCAATATTGGGGCAGTTTGTACACAAGATACGCTGGCATCAGAAGTATCTTCTTCTAAATCTACGGTTTCTTTTAGTCCGCCTTTTTTGGCATAAGATAAGTAGCAAGATAAACCTTTTACATCAGGATCATCAAATGCCTCAATTTCTATGCGATCGTTTTTGCCCAGTAAATTAAATACGGTTGAAGCTTCACCAATTTTATCTGAATGTTTGTGGCAAGCTACGAGAAATAGTGCGCTGGTTAGGGTAAAAAGTAGGGTTTTATTCATGATTTTTTCCTTTGTATAAGTTGGGGCATGGTGCGCAATGCAACACACATTTTAGGTAAAAAAGTTTTAGCTAAACCAATAGGGTATCGAATCTAATCCATGGTGGTTAATACAAATTTTGGCAACTTGTTGTGTTCTGGGTTTAGCGTGATAGGCAATGCCTATATCCGCGCTTTGTAACATGGGAATATCGTTGGCACCATCGCCTATGGCTAGCGTGATTTTGCCATATTTTGCACGACAAGCAGCAAGAATTTGTGCTTTGGCTTGAGCATCAATAATGCGTCCTAATACGCGCCCTGTCAAAACACCATTGTGTATTTCTAATTCGTTGGCAAAGGTTTGGGTTAAGTTTAACCTTTGTTTGAGCTGTTCAGTAAAAAAGGTAAACCCACCTGATACCAGCACAAAAGCCACATGATGTTGATGGCATTGTTGCAATAAAGCTTCGGCCCCTTCGGATAATTTCAAAGCGGTATCATAAACATGTTGCAAAGCGGTTTCGGGCAGTCCTGCCAACAGTGCCACACGCTGGCGTAAAGATTGTGCAAAATCTAATTCTCCTTGCATGGCATGTTCAGTAATGGCGGCAACTTGGGCTTTTAATCCCGCTTGAGCAGCAATTTCATCTATACATTCTATGGTGATGAGGGTGCTGTCCATATCGCTAACTAGGCAACCAATATCTTGAAAGGCTATATCGGGCAATATGGCAAAATCAGCGCAAGCGGCATTAAGTTCCGCTACAACATGTAAGGGAATCTTGGCATCAGACATAATAGGAATACGCCACACATTGCCTGCGGGTGTATGATGCAGTTTGAGCCATGCGTAAGTA
>CAKARD010000078.1 GCA_916720425.1 uncultured Kingella sp.
GCCATTTTCTTCTTGATGAGATAAAAGTTTATGTCCTGTATGGCGACAAAATGCCGTAAAATCTTCCAAAACATTAGGGTCGGTAGCATGCACGGTTATCACTGTGCCACTGGGCAAAGATGCTAAAGCTTTTTTGGTACGCAACATGGGCATAGGACATTTTAAGCCACGTAAATCTAATTCTTGTTGCATGATTTGTTCTTCCTAATTGACAATGATATAATAATATTTTAAATTATTTTGCTCAATTTTGCGGGATAGAATATACAAAATATGATTCAAACGTGTTGGCATTTTAGATAAGAAATGGGTTTTTTGCGATAAACGGGCATAATTTCAGGCATAAATAAAAATCCATATAATTTAATTTTCCATATTTATATTGTAAAAATATGTGAATTTGAGTGAAAATTTTCATACGTGAAATGTTAACATGCTTACATTCTTTTTTATAAGAACCAGTATACACTTTTAACACACATCAGGAATTCTATAATGAGTTTTGAACGCACCACAAAGATTTTATCAGAAATACCAGGTTTATATGGTGCTGCAATCATTAATTTTGATACCAAAGAACTAATTGCCGCACCAAGCAAAAACCTGATTCCTATGGAAAGCATTATAGAAATGTGTGCACAAACCGTGCGTTATGAAAAAAATACTTTGGTAGATTTAGAATGTTATGATGTGATAGAAAATATGATCACGGCAACCGAAAATTTATATCACATTCATTATTTGGTGCCTTATTTTGATAATGTGGTGATTTATTTGATCGTGCGCCGTGATACAGCCCTACCTTTTATTTTGCGTGCACTAGAGGATGCGGGCGACGCGATGCGTTCATAACGCGTTATTTTAAAACATACAGGCGGACCATTTGTTGTCCGCCTTGTTTTATTTAGAATGGCTCACCCACTTTGACACCATTTTCTGTATCTTTTGGGCTGGCAAGCTGTGCGCTAATGCGTTGTGCTGCTTCAAATTCTGGTGTACTCATAATGGCTTGTGCTTGTTGTGGCGTGATGGCACAAGCCATATTCTGCCAACGTTGCGCCAAATGAGGATTGTGTGGCGCAACAAAATCTTGTCGCAATTGGTCTACTAAATCTGGACGGTTACACACTAAAACAATATCACAACCTGCTTCAAAAGATAACTGCGCCCGCTGGTGAATCCTTCCTGCGCCACACGCACCTTCCATAGTTAAATCATCAGAAAAAATCACACCATCAAAACCCAACTGTTTGCGTAATACAGTTTGCAACCAATAACGCGAAAATCCAGCAGGCTGACCATCTATCTTCGGATAAACTACGTGTGCTGGCATGATTGCTGCCATGCCATGTTTTACTAACACAGCAAAGGGTGCTATGTCCTCTTGCATTTCTTGCCATGAACGCGTGTCTTCAGGCAAAACGTGATGGCTGTCACCTGCCACAAAACCATGTCCCGGAAAATGCTTGCCACAAGATTTCATGCCGCCACGATTCAGCCCTTTTTGCAAGGCTAATGCCAACTGGCTGACAACTTTAGCTTGAGCATGAAAACTACGATTTCCAATAATTGCAGATTGCCCCCAATCTAAATCTAATACAGGCGTGAATGATAAATCTATACCACAAGCAGCCAGTTCAGTCGCCAATACCCAGCCAATTTGTTCTGCAATATTGCAGGCATGTTTAGAATCTTGATCCCATAACTGTCCCAACTGATTCATGGCAGGCAAGCGTGTAAAACCCTCAATAAAACGTTGCACACGCCCACCTTCATGATCTACGGCAATAATTAATTCAGGTTTGCGTATGGCCTTGATGTGCTGACAGAGCGTGCACAATTGTGCTATATCACGAAAATTGCGCCGAAACAAAATCACGCCACCAACAGCTGGATCTTGTAAACGTGCAATATCATCATCTGAAAGTTCATAAGTGGCAATGTCTGCCATCACCGCGCCACGTGCAAGAAAAAAAGACATAAACTATCCTTTCAATAAAAAAGCTGTTGCAAGCCCTAAAAAAATTAAAAACCCCCCTGAATCGGTTACTGCAGTAATCAATACAGAACTTCCCAAAGCAGGATCTTTTCCTAGTTTTTGCATAACAAAGGGAATCATTACCCCCAATACGGCCGCCAGCAATAAATTCAGTGTCATGGCAGCAATCATCACCAAACCAATGCCTAGATTGTGATACAGTGCATAGGAAATCAACCCCATAACGGTTCCCCAAACTAGGCCATTAACCAAAGCAACACCCAACTCTTTTTTTAATAAACGCACCGCTTGGCTCAACGAAATCTGTGCATTGGCCATAGCACGTACAATCATGGTGATGGTTTGATTGCCTGAATTGCCCCCAATTCCTGCTACAATCGGCATGAGTGCCGCCAGTGCTACAATTTGTGAAATAGAAGATTCAAACATACCAATAACGCGACTGGCAACAAAGGCAGTAACCAAGTTTATTGCTAACCATACCCAGCGATTTTTTACCGAATCCCACACGGGAGCAAATAAATCCTCATCATCACTCAAACCCGCCATATTCAACATATCGGCTTCGCTTTCTTCGCGAATCACGTCTAACATTTCATCTACGGTAAGGCGGCCAATTAACTTATTATTACTGTCTATCACAGGAGCCGTAACTAAATCGTAACGCTCAAATGCCGAAGCAGCTTCTTCTACATCATCCTCTGGGTGAAATTTCACCACATCGGTTGCCATAACAGTTTGAACTTGATCTTCTGGATCAGCGACCAATAATTTGCGTATGGGTAATACGCCTTGCAAAACCTCATCTTCATCTACGACAAAGATTTTATCTGTATGATCAGGCAAACTATCAAAACGGCGTAAATAACGCAATACGACTTCACAGCTAACATCCGCACGTATGCTAACAATATCAAAACTCATCACCGCCCCGACTTGGTTGTCTTCATACGACATGGCCGCTTGAATTTGAGCGCGTTCCTCTTCATCGCGATCTTGTAAAATCTCATGAACCACATTTTGGGGCAAGGCATCTGCCAAATCGACCAAATCATCTGCATCCATGTCTTCCATAGCAGCGACCAATTGGTCTTTATTCATGGTTTCAATCAAGCTTTCGCGCACTGCATCAGACACTTCCAGCAAGACATCGCCATCTTCTTCAGGGGTGGCCAATCGCCAGACTAATACCCGTTCTTTGGGCGGCAAATTTTCTAATACTTCTGCCACATCAGCTGGGTGTAATTCGTGCAAAATACCAATTAGCATTTGTAATCGTGAATGGGCAAGGGGATCGGGGTGAGCCTTGTCGGCGGTAATTTGTGCATAAACAGGTAATAATTGCGAGGCAAGTTTGTGAATATGCTCAATATCTGAAGAGAGGCGTTCTGAATCGTGAATAATTTGGTTTTCCATACGAAATACTCCCCCCGCCTATACACAGGGAGTATGAGGCAGGATTATGAATAAATGATTAAATAAGTGAACAAACTGGGAAGGTCGTCCATGATATTTATATAGAGTTAAAAACGGCGCGTATTGTAACGGAAAAAGAGAGCAATAGTATAGTGAATTTATATCCCCTGCCAAAGGAAGGGGAGGAATAATACGGAAGATCAAAAACGTACACATGCCAAGCAAATGATACCCAATAACGCTGGAATGGTTTGAATCATAGCAACTTTGCGTTTATTGGTTGTGCTAATGTATAAATAAGTACCTGCCGCGCAAGCCGTTCCCAAACCAGCAAATAATACGCCATTTGCCATGCCATATAAATAATTGCTATTGGCAAAAGCGTGCAATAATATACCCAATGTGATCCAAGCAGCTTGGGCAAAATTATAAATAGCGAGATTATTAAAAGTAGTTTTGAGTTTAGGCAAATCTTCGACCGAGATTTGAAACACGCGACAGAAGGTCTCTTTGCCATATTCAGGCAATTGTAGATAAGCAATGTAATAATGCAAACCAGCGACCGCAATCGCGCATAATAAGGCAATAATTAACATGGTTGTTCGTCCAATAAATGATGAAGTTTTTCGGCTTTAGTATGCAAATAATGACGATTTTCTGGGTTTTGTCCCACTTGTAAAGGTAAACGTTCTACCACATTAATCCCATTATCACGCAAAGTCTGGATTTTGTCAGGATTGTTGGTCAATAATTTGATCGCCTGCACACCCAAATTATCATAAATATACTTAGCAATGGTAAAATCACGCGCATCAATAGGTAAACCCAATGCTAAATTGGCTTCTACCGTATCCATACCCTTATCTTGCAGAGCATAAGCACGAATTTTATTAATTAAACCAATACCCCGTCCTTCTTGGCGCAAATACACAATGACACCTGCACCTGCCTGCTGTATTGCGCTCATAGCAGCTTCTAATTGTGCGCCACAATCGCATTTTTTTGAAAATAACGCATCACCTGTCAAACATTCCGAATGAATGCGTGATAACACAATTTCTTCGTTGAGAATGTCACCCAACACCAGCGCAATATGCTCCTGCCCTGTTCTACTGTCTTCAAAACCATGTAATTGAAACACGCCATATTGCGTAGGCAAACGGCATGATGAAATATGTTTAATTGGATTATCCATACTAAATTGCTTGTTCAAAATAAAGATTAATTTGGCTCATTTGTGCCATATTTTCGGTATAAATGCGTACTTTATTAGGATAAATCAAGCCTTTGACCATACTTAAATTACGCAACAATGGAAAAATAACGATGTCTTCCATACTCAAATTTTGACCATTTAAATATGCACTATCATGAGATAATAATTTATCTAATTGTTTTAATGCAATATTTGCTTGATTGATATATTTTGCACTATTAGCAAGGTTTTGGGTAAAATCGCCAATAATCTCTTGTTTTTTATTTACAAAATAATCTATTGCACTTTGCGTGGCAAATTCGGGTAGATTCAGTTGAATATCGCGCGGCATAATTAAATGATTACCATATGCACTAAAACCATCAAACCATACTTGAATAGCAGGACGCAATATTTCATCAATAGGAGAATGCCCAGTATTATCATTGATGTAACGTACAATATCTAAACTTTCACCCATATAACTTTGATCATTTTTTTGTAAAATAGGCACTTGTTTTGCACCTATCATCCCTATGGGTGTGGCTTCATCATTGTTAAGCAAGTATTCCAGCTGTATTGGCACTTGGCGTAAACCAAAAATCATACGTGATCGCACACAGAACGGGCAGTGATCGTAAATATAAAGTTTCATTTTCTATTCCTTTTAACTAAAATTCAGTTAATTTATCCCATTTTTGCCGCTCAAGGCTCACTTGAGAAAAATAGTTATATAAATCATGCTCATTACCTTGTCGCAACAAATTAGTAAGACAATTTAATTGTTGTTGTTGCGCTTCAAGCAAACGCAACAAACTCTCTCGATTATCTAAGGCAATATCACGCCACATCTCAGGACTGCTGGCTGCAATACGCGTAAAATCCCGAAAACCGCTGCCTGCAAAAGTCAAATAATCAGCATTTTTTGAATCTTGTAATATTTGTTGCATATAGGAAAACGACAACAGGTGAGGTAAATGTGATACCGCCGCAAAAATTGCATCATGTTGCACCGCACTCATGTGATAAATCGTCGCACCCACTTGTTGCCACATAGCTTGAATGCGTTCTAGTGCGTTTGGATCTTGTTTTTCGTGGGGGCATAATATGAGTTTTTTATTTTGAAATAGGTTAAATTGTGCCGCGATTGCACCACTGCGCTCAATACCTGCAATGGGATGTGCCGCCACACAACGCTCAAAATGCTGTGGTAAAGACTGTTCAAACACATGCAATACAGATTGCTTGGTGCTGCCTACATCACTAACAATTGTATTTTCTGATAAATACGGCTCAAGCCTAATACAAATATCAGAAAATGTTGACACAGGCGTGGCTAATAAAAC
>CAKARD010000079.1 GCA_916720425.1 uncultured Kingella sp.
CTAAATGTCTTAGTGGGAATTTAGGGGATTTTGGGGAATTTTGCAAAGGTCTCAATCGATTTGATACTGACCAAACTACAGCTAAAACTGCTAAACCTACACAAGAAGCACCTTCAGCAATCTGTAGTGGTATATCCTGCTTCGTAGCAGGCACACTGATTCAAACCGTTGATGGCTTCAAACCGATTGAAGACATTCAGTTGGGTGATTTGATTTGGTCGCGGGAAGAATTTGGGGAGCGTTATGGTTACAGACCTGTTATTGCCACCAAAGCAACAGAAAACCAAGCACTTTATGAAGTGATTGTGCAAAATGAACAAGGTAAAACCGAACGCTTCTTAACCACAGATGAACACCCATTCTATGTTGCTAAAATGGGTTGGGTAAAAGCCGCCTTGCTTGAAACAGGAATGCGCCTGCTGGATACCGCAGGTAAAGCAAGTTTCAGCATTGTTAGCCAACAAGCCTTAGACCAAAAGGATACGGTGTATAACTTTGAAGTAGAAGGTTATCACACATATCATATTGGTGAGCTTGGGGTGTGGGTGCATAATGATAAGTGTTGTAAATTAACACCTGGTACTCCAGAACACAAACAGGCACGATGGGAGGAATATCAAAGCAATCTAAATTCGAGTAAGTGGGATTATCAACGATGGTCTAACACCTATGATGCTAACATGACCAAAGCAACTCAAGCCAATAAGGCTCGTGATAATTATCATAGTGGTTTAGGTTGGGGAGAAACTGAAGTAACAGTAAAAGTTGAAGTTAATGGTAAAGAATATAATCGTCGATTGGATATCGCCGATGAAATTAATCGTAGAGCTATTGAGCATAAAACAGGCTATCAGTCTCGTACAGAAGATGTACTGTGGGAGCTAAAAAGAGATAAAGAGTTAGTAAAAAGAGGTTGGAATATTGAATGGGTTTTTGAAGGGGAAGCTTCCAAACCACTAATTTAAGACCTTAAAAAAGCAGGTATTAAAGTTAAATTTAAAAAATAGGTAAATATATGAAACTTCGCAAAAACCGCCAGCCATTAACTCCAGAGCAAAGAGCTGAACAGCTGGAATTATTTGAAGCGTGGCTTTGGGATATGCCAAATGCTTTAGAGCGTTTTAAAAATAGAATGCCAAAAGAAATTCAAGATAAATTGGATTTCTCATTACAATCATTAGATATTGTTGAAAAACATCTTTTAGATAATTATGAAACGATTGAACAAATAAAAAACGAACCATCATCTATCTTAGATGGTTATGCGATTTATGTGGGTGAAACATTTAGAAATGTGTTAAAAAATGATAGAATAAATCAATGGGAATTAATGCTTGAGGAAGATAATGTATACTATTTACTCCCTATTATTAATACTTCAAGTATAATTACTTGCCCACTTTCATTATGCACTGCTTGCATAGATAGACGATGGGGAAATTACTGGTCTTGGATATTGAATAATCAATTGGAAGATTAATTTCTTACTTTCTGTCTCAAACCACACCGATATCGTCTATTTACAGTAGTAATAAAACATCAGGTCATCGCCAAGCCGTTGCTGAGCAAACAGGCTTATTTGCAGGCGATGGGGGGTATCACGTCCAAGCCGATAGCGTCCACCTTAAAGGTGGTGCCATCGCTTCCACATCTCATCACAATGAATTGAATAGCTTTAGCTACGAAAACATCCAAAATCAACGCCAACACGAAGTGAGCATTACCGCCCTATCAGCAGATTGGGACGAAAAAACAGGCGGTACATTCAACCCAAGCCTACCGCAAAAACAAACAGGTGGAGATGACAGCACCACCTAAGCGGTATTGAGTGAGGGGCAAATTCGCATTCGCGGTCGCGAAACCACTACTACTGCCGAATTGGGCATACGCCATCAAGCCAATGGCGCACATCAAACACTATCTGCACAAGAAGATTTACAAGCCATTGCGCAGCAACAAAAAACTGTTGCTCAAGCGACCGCGCAAATTCAAAGCGCAGTCAAAACCTACAATGAAAACCGCATCGCCCAATACGAGCAAGAAAAAGCCCAAATTGCCCAAATTCTAACGGCGCAAATGTCGCCCGAAGAACAAGAAGCATTTAAGCAAAAAAGCGATAGCGAAAAAGAACAGTATTATAAACAACACAGTACCACCTACCATCAACTAGACCAACAAGCAGATAGCTGGGGCACAGGTGGCGCAAACAGTCGAGCCGTTAATGCAGCGACCACTGCCTTAACAGGCATTTTAGGCGGACAAAGTGTGTCGCAAGTGGCGGTAAATACAGCCAGCCCGTATGCAGCGCAAGCGATAGGCGCGACGTTTAGTGAACATGGCAGTTTACCGAATGGTTGGGCATGGTTGCTCAGTCATGGTGCTTTGGGTGCATTGAATGCGAAGGTCAATGGTGGCAATGCGGTATCGGGGGCGGTTTCGGCGGCGGCAGCAGAAGCGGTGATGAGTGCGGCAGCCAAAGAGCTGTTTGGCGAGAAAGCTTTGGTAAATGGCAAGTTGGACGTGAGCCGTTTAACGCAAGAGGATAAGGAAAAGCTCAGTGCGGTAGGAGCATTGGTGGGGGCTGCGAGTGGCTATGCGGTGGGCGGAGATACAGCCAATGCGCAGGTAGGTGGTGTGGTGGCACAGAATGCGGTGGAGAATAACTATCTGACCCAAAAAGATCTTATTGATTATAAAAAGGAAATAAAACAAAAATGTGGCATACAAGATAAGGAATGCATGCATGATTTAATTGCCAAACTAAAGCAAACCAATGAAGAAAATAGAAAAAAACTAGAATCTGCTTGTGCTGGTAATAAAAACTCACCTGAATGCTTAACTCATAAAGAGTTAGCCAGAGCAGGGTTAATGGAAGCCAATAAAGCTTTATTTATACAAGATAATATAGGAGAATCAATTTTAAATATAGATGACAATATTGCTACACAACGCGTACCAACAGTAATCGTTAAAGGTAAAAGCACGGTTACTGAATTGACAGGATTTAGTGTAAAGGAATATGCAACATCTGAAAATTTAAACGATATAGTGTATGCTGAAAGCAATCGTGGCAATGCACAAGCCATACAGGCAGCCTTAAACAATCATACAGTTAATGATGGATTGATTGACAAAGTTGCAACCAATAGTTTGAATGAAGCAAATCCAAGTATTTGGGATGATTCAAATTTAGCGGTTGACACCACAATCAATATAGGTAAATCAACAGTTACAAACACGATTGGTAAAATTAAAACAGGCATCAATGATACTATTGATAATGTTAAAACATTGTATATTAACTTAACAGAACGTCCAAAAGAAACCATTGTTCAATGGTGGGGCGATACAAAAGAAACAGGCAAAAACGTAAAAGATTTTGTTGTTGATATGGCAACAAATCCAACGGTACGTGAAGAAGCCAGTGATTCTGTATTTGAAAATATTGACAATCAAATTCAAAAGGGTAAATACAATTTAGATTTACTTAAGATGGGTAATCCTAATGAAGTAGAAGATATTGTTAATGATACAACATCAGATGCCATTATTGGAGGGATAAAAGCAGCAGTAGGTGGAGCGGTAGCAAAAGCAGGTGGGGCTGTCATAGGCGGCATTACTAAAGATATGCCTAAAAAGGTCAATCATGATAAGAAAGCTCAAGCAGATAGTGATGATGTTAAATCCAATATTGCAACGAATAAAATAGCAAGGGAAACATCCAATTTTGATATAGAGCATCAAAAGCGAACAGAGCATAATGCAAAACTAACGACAACCCAAGATGGTAATTTATCGGTTACACATGGGCTTAGTTATGATGCTAAGAAAGAATTGGATGGGATAAGAGCATTTTTAGTGGAGAATAAAAATAATCCTAATCAGGTTTCTTATATTAATAGTAAACGTGGAGAGCCTGATGAAATAAGTATTGCCACAGCAAGCGTTATCACCAAAGATGGTACATCCATAAACTATTTGGCGGTTAGTGGTCCAAGTTGGAGCGGTCATGCGCCTGATAAAGTAATCATAAATGGCAAAGAATATCAGATACTTAGAGATGAAGCAACTATAACTAAGGTTATTAATGGTAAAAATGAAGACGTAAAGATACTACCTAATCGCTTCAATCCTGACAATAATCAAGAGAATGGAAACCATGCTGAAAAGAAAATCATGAGCCACATTACTCAGCAAAACCAAAATGGTGTAAATATTGATAGCATTCAATTAAATATTCAAAATACATCGAGATCCAAACAAGGTGCTTGTTATGCTTGTGGTGGGCAAGATGGCACAGGTGGTACAATCCAAGACTTTAAGGAACTAAATCAAGATTTAAAAATTCATATTGAGCATGGTTCAACAGGTATAAAACCTTAGGAGTAGTCTATGAGTAATTTAGTTAATATCTTATTAAGTATTAAAAACCCTAATGATTTTTTTATTGACAGACCTAAACTCATACAGGGTTATACAGAAGATGAAATAAAAAAATAGAAATAAAACATCATTTGCCTATTCACGGTCAATTTAAAGAGTTTTTAATGACAATGGGTAAATGCTCAGGAGGGATTTTTTCTGGGGGTGATAATGTATATATATATGGTAATTGTAAAAATATACTTTTTGATGAAGAGTATGTAAATAGTTTACAAAACGATAAAGACTGTCAAATTTTTTTAAAAAACATTAATTATGCTAACTTAAATAAGAAAAAATATTTTGTATTTGGTGCAACTAATGAGCATATCGTACAGTACTTTATGTTTGCATCAGATTACAATGATGTGGTTTATGAATGGGACGGAAATACTGATTACGTAAGAGAATTTGGTACATTATTTAATTTATTAATTCAATTTAGGAATTATGCTAGACCATATGTTAACCCAAATAGTGAGAGATATTTAAATTTAATTACAGGTAAATTATTGTAGTTTTTTATAGTCGTTTATATATGCAATTGTTGTGGTGGTACAATCCAAGACTTTAAAAATTCAAACCCAAACATCAACATTCATATTGAATATGGTTCTACCAAGACCAGTAAATAAGAGGTAATTTATGAGCAACCTAATTGAAACACTATTACACATCAAAAATCCAAGAAACAACTTCATTGAACGTCCAGAGTTTATTCAAGGTTATACAGAAGATGAAATTAAACAAATTGAGCAAAAATATAACTTTCCGATTCACGGTCAATTTAAAGAACTGTTGATGACCATGGGTAAATGTTCTGGTGGAATATTATTGGGAGATGATATATACATATATAGAGAAACAAGAAAAAATCATCATTTTTCTGAAAAATTTGCTAGAGAAATTCAAAATGACCCTGATTGCCAAGAATTCATCAAAAATATGGGTAATATAGATTTGATTGAAAAAAAATATTTTGCATTTGCAGGTATAAATGAGCATAGATTTCAATATTTTATGCTTCTTGCTAATATTGATAATACCATCTATGAATGGGATACTGATGAAGATACTGTTAGAGAATTTGGCACTCTATTTGATTTTTTGAAATATTATCGCAAAATTACAATTTCTCAAATCACAGGAAAAAGTGGTAATGATTTTAAAGAATTAACTACTGGAAGATTGTTATAAATAATTTTCAGTTTGAATTTTTATTTAATTGGCTGTTTGTTAACCAATTGTTTTTTATCATAAATAACCTAACGCATTATTTTCAGACAGCCTGAAGAATGCGCTGGGTACATCTCTTTTATCTGACTCACTCTTCTTCTTGTACCAACATGGCAAAAAACATTATCTTTGGCTATGTTCGCGTAAACATCACCAACCAAAACTTGGGCAGAGACCTTTGCAAAATTCCTCTTCCCCCGACAGCCGAAGCCCAAAACAGGTTTTCGGCTGTTCTTGTTTCAAATATCCACTGATTCTACTCAAATACCCC
>CAKARD010000080.1 GCA_916720425.1 uncultured Kingella sp.
TTTAGCAAACGGACACAGCAAGTCGATCACTTTAATACCGGTTTCCAGCAATTCAGTTGCACTAGATAGTTCATCGAATTTTGGAGCTGGTTGGTGAATAGAACGTCTTAAATCTGTACCAATTGCCCCCGCTTCATCAACAGGTTGCCCCAATACATCCATAATACGTCCCAAGGTGGCTTGACCTACAGGCACGCTAATAGGTGAACCTGTATTTTCTACAGCATAACCTCGTTTTAAGCCATCGGTTGTACCCATGGCAATGGCACGCACCACACCATCACCCAGTTGTTGTTGCACTTCTAAAGTTAAATCAACATCAACCAATTTTAATGCGTCATAAATATGTGGAACAGCATCGCGTGGAAATTCCACATCCACTACTGCACCAATAATCTGCACGATTTTGCCTTGACTCATTATCGCATCCTAATCTCTATTTTTGACAAATGACTACTACGCTTAAACCGCAGCAGCCCCCGCCACAATTTCTGTCAATTCTGTGGTAATGGCAGCTTGGCGTGATTTGTTGTACACCAAACGCAATTCTTTAATGGCATTACCTGCATTATCGGTTGCAGCTTTCATGGCAACCATACGTGCTGCTTGTTCGGCAGCCATATTTTCGCTTAATGCTTCATAAACCACAGATTCTAAATAACGGCGCACCAAATATTCCAACACAGCAATGGGACTTGGTTCATAACGATAATCCCAGTTATATTTGTTGTCTGCAGGCTCATTTAGTACTTCTTTACCAATAGGTACTAAGATTTCGGACTGTGGTTCTTGTTTCATAGTATTAATAAAACGAGAATGCACCACATGCACCACATCCAATTCATGTTTTGCATAACGCCCAAAAATCTCGGTTAATGCACCTAGTATAATCTCCATTCTTGGGGTATCACCCAAATTGGTCACACTAGCAATCACATTTAAACCTACACGCTGACAAGCCAATAATCCTTTACTACCCAAGCACACCACTTCAACCGCCACACCCTGTTCTTGGTATTCTTGCACCTGTGCAAAAAACTTTTTCAACACATTAGCATTTAAACCACCACACAAACCTTTATCAGTTGTAATTAAAATAAAACCGACCCGTTGAACAGTTTTATGTTCTTCTAACAACGCAATACCGTGATCGGTCTGTGTTTGTGCTAAGTGTCTCATTACTAGGCGTACTTGACTAGCATAAGGACGTGCTAGCTTCATACGCTCTTGTGTTTTACGCATTTTAGAGGTAGAAACCATTTGCATGGCTTTAGTGATTTTTTGGGTATTTTGTACGCTGCGAATTTTGGTTAGAATCTCTTTTCCAACAGCCATTTTTACCCCCTCCTAATCATTAGGCAGCATAATTATACGATGTTTTGAAAGCTTTCATCGCCGCTTCTAAGGCTTGTTCACTTTCACTACTCATATTGCCAGATTGATTAATAGCATCTAAAACATCTGGATTTTGTGTGCGTACATAGTTCAAAAATTCTGCCTCAAATACCAGAGCCTTAGCAACAGGTACATCAGCATAAGAACCATTATTAATTGCCCACAAAGTCAAAGCCATTTCAGCGGTATTTAGGGTATTAAATTGCTTTTGTTTCATCAATTCGGTTACCACTTCACCATGTTGCAATTGCTTACGCGTAGCTTCATCTAAATCAGAGGCAAATTGTGAGAATGCCGCCAATTCACGATATTGCGCTAATGCCAAGCGAATACCACCACCCAATTTTTTGATAACTTTGGTTTGTGCCGCACCACCTACACGTGACACCGAAATACCAGCATTAATTGCAGGACGAATACCAGAGTTAAACAAATCTGTTTCTAGGAAAATCTGGCCATCGGTAATAGAAATCACATTTGTTGGCACAAACGCAGATACATCGCCTGCTTGGGTTTCAATAATTGGCAATGCAGTTAAAGAACCTGTTTTACCTGTTACTTCACCATTAGTTAATTTTGCTACTTCATCAGCATTGATGCGTGCCGCTCGTTCTAGCAAACGAGAGTGTAAGTAGAACACATCACCAGGATAAGCCTCACGACCAGGTGGGCGACGTAACAATAACGAAATTTGACGATACGCTACCGCTTGCTTAGACAAGTCATCATATACAATTAAGGCATCTTCACCACGATCACGGAAATACTCACCCATAGTGCAGCCTGAATAAGGTGCAATAAATTGCAGTGCCGCTGCTTCTGATGCAGTTGCAGCAACCACAATCGTGTGTTCCATGGCACCGTGTGCTTCTAATTGACGTACCACATTAGCAATAGAAGACGCTTTTTGACCCACAGCAACATAAATACATACTACGCCTGTATCTTTTTGATTTACAATTGCGTCTAATGCTACAGCTGTTTTACCTGTTTGACGATCGCCAATAATTAATTCGCGCTGACCACGTCCAATGGGTACCATAGAATCTACGGCTTTAATCCCTGTTTGCATAGGTTGATCAACAGATTGACGGGCAATAACGCCAGGAGCAATTTTTTCAATCGGTGCTGTTAAAGTAGTATTAATGGGACCTTTACCATCAATAGGCTGTCCCAATGCATTAACAACGCGACCCACTAATTCGCGACCAATAGGCACTTCTAAAATGCGCCCTGTACATTTAACCTCATCACCTTCGCTGATGTATTCATATTCGCCCAAAATTACTGCGCCTACGGAATCGCGTTCTAAATTCATCGCCAAACCAAATGTATTATTGGGAAATTCTAACATTTCACCTTGCATTACATTGGATAAACCATAAATACGAACAATACCATCGGTTACAGAAATAACTGTACCTTTGGTGTACGCTTCCTGCCGTGTATTTAAATTTTCAATTTTAGCTTTCAGCAAATCGCTGATTTCAGCAGGATTTATCTGCATAAAGCTCTCCTAACTTGTCATGGTCGTGTACAGTTGTTTTAATTTACCCTGTACCGACAAATCTAACACTTGGTCGTTCATCACTATTTTCAAACCGCCAATTAAGCTATTATCGGTTTGAAATTGAGCTTGCAAACGGACCTGAAAATGTTGCTCTAAATCACTAATGATTTTTGCACGTTGCCCTTCGCTGGCAATATCATAAGCGGTATAGATAATCGCCTGTTTTTCATGATTTTGAGCAAGCACCATATCTTGATATTGCGCAAAGATTTCAGATAGCACGTCCAAGCGTTTCTCATTTGCCACAACATGTAAAAAATTTCTGAAATCTGGGTTTGTAACTGCTTCGCTGCCTTCTAACAAACGAAGCAATTCATCAGCTTTATCATCAGCACTAACATCTACACGCCCAATAAACACAACGACTTCTGACTGTTGCATGATACTCGAAAGTAAGGCCAACCCATCTAACCACTGTTGTGTTTGCTGTTTCTCTTGTGCTAACTCATATAATGCTTTAGCGTAAGGACGTGCAATCGTTGCAAACTCTATCATAAGATTACAACTCCTGTTTTAAAGCACCGAGCATTTGAGCGTGTTGTGATTCATTCACTTCGCGACGCAAAATAGCTTCCGCACCCTGTACTGCCAAAAAGGCAACTTGTTCACGCAAGGCTTCACGTACACGGTTGATTTCTTGATCAGCATCGGCTTTTGCTTGTGCAGTAATACGCGCAGCTTCACTTTGTGCTTGCACTTTCGCCTCTTCCACAATTTGCGCAGCACGCTTTTCTGCATTGGCAATAATTGCTGTTACTTGCTCACGACCTTCACCCAAAAGTTCCGCAACTTTTTTTTCAGCTTGCTCAAAATCGCTTTTGCCACGCTCAGCGGCCGCCAAGCCTTCGGCAATTTTATCAGCACGTTCGTCTAATGCCTTAGCAAGAGGAGGCCACACATATTGAATGACAAACCATACTAATACCAAAAAGACGATGAGTTGTGCGATTAAGGTTGCATTTAAATTCACTTTATTTGCCCTCGCTATCAGGGGTTAAAACAGCACATAAATTACTTATGCACCGTACTTACTGACCAGAAAACGGATTAACAAAGGCAAACAATAGGGCAATCGCAACACCAATCAAAAACGCCGCATCAATCAAACCTGCAATCAAGAATAATTTAGTTTGCAATGGACCAATTAATTCTGGTTGACGCGCAGAAGATTCTAAATATTTAGAACCAACCATTGCGATACCAATAGAGGCACCCAAAGCGCCCAAGGCAACAATCAAACCACATGCGATAGCAATCAAACCCATGATAAAACTCCTAAAAAAAGAAAGGTTAGTACAAACAAAAAAACTTAATGATGGTCATGTGCTTGACCAATATACACAAATGCCAATGCCATAAAGATAAAGGCTTGTAGTGTAATAATCAAAATATGGAATATCGCCCAAGCAGAACCCGCTATAATATGAAACACAAATAAAATTGGATCCAGTAAACTTACACTACCTGAACTTGCCCAAGCACCACCAAGCAAGGCAATTAACAAAAATACTAATTCGCCTGCATACATATTGCCAAATAGTCGCATACCATGCGATACCGTTTTAGAAAAATATTCCAAAATATTCATTAATACATTGACAGGGGCCAACCAAACACCAAACGGTGCGTGAAGCAATTCATGCCCCCAGCCTTTTGCGCCTTTAATTTTTACGCTGTAATAAAAACTGGTAAGTAATACACCTAAGGCCAATGCTAGAGTAGTATTTAAATCGGCTGTTGGAACAACTCGCAATAATGCATGATGCTCACCTGTCATGCCTTGAAAGGTGAGCGGCAATAAATCCACAGGCAACAAGTCCATGGCGTTCATTAGGAAAATCCAAATGAATAATGCAAAGCCTAATGGAGCAACTTTGCGGCGTGATTCTTCATTATGGATAATGCTTTTACACATATCATCTACAAATTCAAATAATATTTCCACTGCCGCTTGTATTCGATTTGGCACACCCGAGGTTGCTTTGACGGCGATTTTACGCAACACATAACAACCAACCACACCCAAAGCAATTGAAAAAAACAATGCATCTAGGTTAATAAATGAAAAATCTGCAATATTTTTGAGCCCCTGCCCTTCGGCAACATCGGACAAACTGGTTAAACTTTGCAAATGGTGTTTTATATAATCTGCGGCAGTCATTGCTTCACTTGCCATAACGATGAACCCTTAAATAAAAAAGAAAAACCACATGGCTCACTAGTAATAACCCAATAAAAAAAGGTAAAAATTGTATGTGTGGATACAGTACAACAATAAGGGTCATTAAAATTAGAGCCAGTACTATTTTTAAACTCTCTGCCACAATGAATCCAACTCCCGATAATGTGGGATAGGGCTTGAGAAATTCTAAAATGAATACGGATAAGGTAGTCGGAATAACATAGCTTGCACCACCTAACCATAGTGAGATGACGCTGTTTTGTCCTTTTACCAACGCAAATAATACGCTGAATATGACCAATGTAGCCATTTGTAATTGAACAATAACACGCACAATTATTCGCCTTTATCTAAATGTATGCAAATATAAATCAATGGTGATTATACCGTCAAGCAAATTTGTTAAACTATGTGAATTTTAACGTTTTTTTGTAGCAACACAACAGGTAATTTTGACATAATCGTTTACATATAGCGAATTTAGCGTAACGCGTACCTGGATTTAAATGTAGAATCACTTGGGTTCATCCTTCCGACAGCGGATGTTTGCGGTGGGCTTTGCGCATAATGCCGTCCTGCAGCCTATGCGCTTCCAAGCGTTGTCGGTTTTCCTCACTGTCATAGCCTTTGTCGGCATAAACGGTCGTACCTTTGGATAGACCTTCCAACAAAGGCGACAGATGTTTGCACTCATGGGTATTGGCGGGACGACCGCGGTGGTCTCTAAGGTAACGGGTTCTTTGACGATTCAGGTATTGTTCGATC
>CAKARD010000081.1 GCA_916720425.1 uncultured Kingella sp.
TAATAGGCAACGCATCACCATTACCTTGTGGATCACTTTGAAAATATTCAAAAGGCACTCGGGCTTCTTGGCTAAATTGCTCGGCAAGTTGTGCAAATTGTGCCACATCATAAGGCTCATCACCCTTAACCACTTTGCCCATTTTTGAAAAAGTAGGCATAAACGATTTAAATGCCGTACTACGATTAATAGAAATGTCACCTTTGGGTGCACTCAATCCGCCACCACTGGGCTCACCACAAGCAATCAGTAACAAGGGTAAAAAATAAATAAATTTCATTGAGTTTGTATTGTTATATAAAAACATAATTATAACGAAAAATACAACAGCTTATACAAAAAATCCAACTAGGAAAATTCATTCTATATTATTAAAATTCTAATCCGTGATATAGTGAGGGCGTATTGGCATTTAATTCACTGCTGTTTTATTGTAAAAAATGTCATTTTATGGAACCAAAATCACCATTGCTCAATTGTCACTGATCCCTATTATTAAGGAAACCCCATGTCTTTACACATTGTTATTTTAGCAGCGGGCAAAGGAACACGTATGTATTCCCAACAGCCTAAAGTCCTACACCCAATTGGCGGCAAAGCCATGCTAGAACACATCATTGATACTGCTAGCGAATTACAACCCGATAGCATCCATGTGGTAATTGGCTTTGCTAAAGAGAAAATTATGGCAAAATTGGAACATAAAAATATCCAATGGGTCATTCAACATGAACAATTAGGCACTGCTGATGCCGTCAAAGCCGCACTCCCCCATTTGCCCAAGCATGGAAAATTACTCATATTGGCTGGCGATGTGCCGTTGATTGATGTGCAAACTTTGCAACAACTGATTCACACAGCAGGACAGGATATTGGTTTACTCATCGATAATGTAGACAATCCTACAGGCTATGGACGTATTATCCGCAATACACAACAACAAGTCATAGCAATTGTAGAAGAAAAAGATGCCAGTGAAGCACAAAAACATATTCATGAAATCAACACAGGCATTATGTTGGTTCCACTAAAACCTTTACACCTATGGCTCAACCAACTCAACACAAATAATACTCAAGGTGAATACTATTTAACCGATATTATCGCCTTAGCCAAGTTAGATAACATGGCAATACATCCTCTAACCATTCGTCATTCTTATTTGGCAGCTGGAGTAAATAATAAACAACAGCTTGCCCAATTAGAACGGATTTATCAACACAATCTAGCCATACAATTAATGCAACAAGGTGTAAGTTTGCTTGATCCTCATCGCATAGATATTCGAGGTACGATTAGAACAGGACAAGACGTAACGATTGATGTTAATTGCGTGTTTGAGGGTGAAAATATTTTGGGTGATGATGTGACAATTGGCGCAAATTGTGTTTTAAAAAATGTTACCATTGGACGTGGCACACACATCAAACCATTTAGTCATCTGGAAGATTGTAGCATAGGTGAAGAAGCACAAATTGGACCCTATGCACGTTTACGTCCTCATGCTGTATTGAGTGATAAAGTTCATATTGGTAACTTTGTAGAAGTTAAAAATAGTCAAATTGGCACAGGCAGCAAAATCAACCATTTGAGTTATATTGGTGACACAAGCATGGGAGAACGAACCAATATTGGCGCAGGAACAATTACCGCTAATTATGATGGCGTAAACAAACATCATACCCAAATTGGTAATGATGTGCGCATTGGTTCCAATACAGTTTTAGTTGCGCCTGTGAACGTGGGCAATAAAGCCACTATAGGTGCAGGGAGTGTCATTACTCGTGCTTGCCCAGAAGGCAAATTAACCTTGGCACGCACACGACAAAATACCCTAGACAATTGGGTACGCCCCGAAAAACCAACAAAAAATGCTTGACATATTTTAAACTACAGCTATAATGGCTTACTTATTCCCTGATAGCTCAGTCGGTAGAGCGACGGACTGTTAATCCGCAGGTCGCTGGTTCGAGCCCAGCTCGGGGAGCCAAATTTAAACCGTCTAAACAGTTGTTTAGACGGTTTTATATTTTTATACTACAAATTAGTTTGTATTTATTTTATATCTAAAGTTTCTAAGCGTAGTGTCCTGATTCATTCTCTAAAAAACAATTATAATTTACCAACCCATAAAAACAATATCACCATACATGAAACAATAAATGAAATCACCAAATCAAATAAATCCATCTCAAACCATGCAGAAAGATTCAGAAAGATATAAACAGAAATCAGTTTACCTCTTAATAACTTAATTTTTTGCTCATCACCAGATTCTGGGATAGAAATATGAAATGCTTGCATCATGTCTTGATAAGAAATGGCTGTGCTACTGCTCCATGCCAGTTCATTACGAGATCGTTCTGCACATAAGCGACTGTTTCCCTTTTGATAATCCTGGTATACATTCACATCACCTGCACGAATTTGCCAATAAAAAGCCCCCACAGCAAAAGTAACACGTCCACCATAGTCATACAGTTTTTGACTTTGTTTAGGTTGATTGTTGTGATCTAAACTAGGAAAACTGCGAAGTGTATGTGATATACGCCATGCATCTTCAGTTTCAATAAGCCATAAAAAACCATTTTGTCTAGAATAAAGTAAATATTCACGCCAAAATCCTTGTGCTTTTATGCCTTCTTTAGGGTCACCATTAAGTATGGCTTGAGCATCATCCGCATGAATTTCTTCATAATGAACCGCACCAACAACAATATAAAAAATATTATCTATTTGCCCCTTTTTACCTAAGGGTAAAGTCAGCGCATCTTGTTGTGCAATACGCATGACATTTGCCTGCATTAGTTGTATATCTTCGGTACTAACATTCAATTCGCTACCGCAGCTTGGACAAATAACAATAGGCGTGACACCCGCTTGCCAATAAACAGAAGAACCACATTGTGGGCAGCTTTTACTTTCGCTTTGCCCTTTTAGTTTCATTGGTTCTGTATTGCCATGAACATAAATCAATGATAATTGCGACAGCTCAACCATAAATCCGAAATAAGATAAGGGAGGATCTTGACTATAATCTAACGTTAACAGTGCATTTTCACAACGCCAATCTATCACGCGATTTTCGTAATGTTCTGGTAATTCAAAGGGTAATTCACCTTCTGCATGAGCACGTGCTAATTGAATATGGCGTTTATCACTGGCAACAAAGATTTTACTCCATCGCAAAGTATCAACACCTGCTATGACACGGTCAAACTCGGGTATAGAAGAAGTAGAAATTTCACATGATTGTACCAGAGTATATAAATCGCCTACTTCAGATAACCAACCAAATGAACCATCATCAAATGCGATATACCACTCATTCCAAATGCCTGCATCATATTGCACTTGTAAGCGCCCAATTAGCGTAAATGATTTATCCATAAACCGCCCTTGAACACCCAAGTGTAATGGCGAGAAATCTTCTAATAAAGCACTGTCTCGCCCAGTATCATGCAAATGATGATCATGATATATTAATTGGCTTTGACAATACGGACAAACTACTGTTATCGTTGTAGCAGAATAAACATCAACGGGTGCGCCACAACTGGGACAATTAATATGGAATAAAGCAGACAATGAGTTATCCATGGTATAAATTTAAGAGAGGTCAAACAAATCCATCATATAATCTGAGTTAAATCATTTTTTGGGAAGGCATCCCCATCCTATGTATTATCCCCCAAGCCCACCCTCACGTTTTTCAAATCAATATCGGGTTGTAACAATGCATGATGCATCATGATAGATAAACAATACAGGGCTAATTAGTGCAATAGCAAAATGCCCAATGCGTTGCCCATCACGCTGTTATATCCAACCATAGGTTGTGAAAGATGATATTCGCTTTTGAAAGACGTTACCAAATTATACAGATATGATTCTATAACTCACTACTCCAATTGGTTTCTTGTATCATTAAATCCAATTCGCGTACAGTTTTTGCAATTTTATCGGCTTGGGTACGAATGGCTTTGACATCTATTGCCGAGAGCATTTTAATTTCACTGCGACTATATCGGCTTTGTTCGGGTATGGCAGCGTTGGCCAGTTCCACCAGTGCCGCATGTTCTTGGGTGAGCGCATCACGTTGCGCCAGTGCTGTAGTCATTTTGATGCCATTGGGTAACTGAATTCGGCTATTACATAAATTAATTTGACTCACCAAATCTTGCCATTGTTTTAATACCTGACGAAACTCATGCAACAACTCTTTAGGATCTTCAACTGGTGTTTCCCCTTCTTGATATTGAGCATTTTGTGTCATACGTTGGGTTAATTGGTGCAAACGGCGTTGCAAATCTGCACGTTCAGCCAAGGCGTGAGCAAGTTTCATAATTTATCTCCTTGATATGAAAGCTTATCATTACTTTTATTGTTAGGCAACATAAGCAAATTTCATGCAATAAGGTGAAATCTGATAAAATCATAACATGTTTGATTACCTTAATAATACATTATGTTTTCTCATGTTAATCCGCAGGCAATAGATTGTGCACAACACATTAAGCTTTTGGTGTTAGATGTGGACGGAGTCTTAACCACTGGACAATTATTCATTGCCCCTAGTGGTGAAGTGATAAAACCGTTTAATACATTGGACGGTCATGGCTTAAAACTACTCATGCAAACGGGCGTACACGTTGCTATTATTACCGCACGTAGCGATAAAGCTGTGGCATTTCGCGCACAACAGCTGGGTATTAAACATTATTTTTACGGCATAGATGATAAAAAACAAGCTTATGAACTGCTATTAAAGCAGTTAGATCTAACCCCTGCGCAATGTGCCATGATCGGTGATGATGTGATTGATATGCCTATACTCAATCATTGCGCTTTGCCCATTGCGGTACAAAATGCGCACGATTGGGTAAAACAACATTGTTTATATATTACCCAAAAATCAGGGGGCATGGGTGCGGTGCGTGAAGTGTGCGACATGATTATGTACGCACAAGGCACGTTAAATAGTATTTTGAACGGATATCGTCAATGAATCGTTTTCGTAGTTGGGTATTTCCACTGGCTTTGGCTTTAATTTTGGGTAGCTTAACTGCATGGTTAGGGCGTATCAGTGAAATTGTGATTGAAGAAGTTAAATTGCCTCCTAATGAGCCACAATATATAGGACAAGGATTGTCTGCTAAACGCTTTGATAAAACAGGTGTACTCAATATGCAATTAGATGCGCCCAAAGGTTGGCAATTACCTGATCAAAAAGATGTATTTTTTGAACAACCCTATTTGCAAATATATGAACAAGAAGCGCAACAATACAGCGTATTGAGCGATCAAGCGCGTTATGAAATTGCCAGTAAAAAAGTTTTTTTACAAAATCATGTTATTCTTAACAAAGCCCCACAAAACAACCACCCAGCAGGACAAGTTCTCACGGATTGGTTAAATGTGGATACCCAAACGCAAATTGCACAAACCGATGCTCCTGTGCGCTATCAATATGGACAATCGCAAGGTACATCACTGGGTATGACCTATGACAATAAACAAGGGCTGCTAAGTTTGCCCGCACAAGTAAGAGCCATAATCTATGAAACCAAATAATCTTAAGCTTCTATTCAGTCTTAGCCTTGCTATAATGAGTATCAACTCATGGGCATTACAAAGCGATAATCAACAACCTATTGCCATAGAGGCTGACCAAGGTTCGTTAGACCAAAAAAATCAGATTACGACCTTTAGAGGTAATGTGATTGTTAAACAAGGAACCATTTATATGCGTGCTGATGATGCCCAAGTTACCCAAAACAAAAATACCAAAGCACAAATTGTGATTGCTCACGGCAAGCCTGCTTATTTTCGTCAAGAACTGGATAATAACAAAGGC
>CAKARD010000082.1 GCA_916720425.1 uncultured Kingella sp.
AGTAAAATGACTTTTTTACCTTGTGCCAAAGCATCATCTAGGTAATGCTTATCTTGATAATGCACAGCATTTTTTAGTGTGGTAGCGGGGGCGTACCAATAGCGCCCGTATTCCAACACCAACCAAGCCATATGATAAAAATGCTCACGTAAGATAGCCCGCCGTTGTGTTTCGGTAAGTTCGGGAAAGCATAAGCGTAAGTTAATTAATCCGACCTTGCGACGTGGAATAACTAAAAAATAGCAAAGATAGCCCAATATTCGCGCAAGCAGGCGCAATACAGTGGGCGGTAAATAAGAGAGCAGTTTTAAGACAAAAAAGGCAAATTTCATATAGGTATAATGAAATAAATAAAATCATTTTAGCATAGTTTAGATGATAAATAATACCAAGCTTATTTTGCGCACTAAGGCTCAAAAATAGGGTATATTGATAATATTGGATATTTAAAAGGATATATTATGTTTCGTAGACCTGAAGAATGTTTGATGGCATTATTAGCAATATTGTGGCTAGGGGCGCATTATTGGTTAGCGGCGTTATTGACTTCTGCATCTGTATTCTATACTTTTTTTATTACAGGACTGGTGGCTTTATGGACAATCGTTTTGTTTTGGTTGTGGCATAAAGATTGGATTTATCCGATTTTGCCTGCTGGTGTGGGCTTGTGGTTGGGTTGTTGGATACCCATATTGAGCTTTTGGGCCAATGGTGAGATAACGTGGTATAACAATATCTGGTTTAAAGCGTTGGTCGTGAGTGTGCCGATAGTATTAGGCTATTTGAAACGCTATCAACATCAGCATAAACATTTGGTTTAGGGTAAATTGTGAAGAAAATTTTAGTACTTTACACAGGCGGCACTATTGGCATGCTAAAAGGCGAGCATGGTTTGTATCCCGATACCGCCTTAGCAAAAACAGCATTATTGCCTTTTGCCGATTATATGCAATTTGATTGGCATATTTGTACACCCTTAATAGACAGTTCTGCCGTATCGCCACAAGATTGGGCAATGTGGTTGCAGATTGCACAACAAAAATTGCCTGATTATGATGGTATGCTGGTGTTACATGGCACCGATACACTGGCATACAGTGCTAATATTTTTGCGTTAACTTTAGAACCATGCCATAAACCCATTGTTTTCACAGGCTCACAAAAGCCTTTTAATGCACCCAATAGTGATGCACCCAATAATCTTAAGACCGCTATTAATGCATTGAATCAACATATAGGTGTCGTAGTGGCATTTCATGGCAAAATCTTTTCTGCTGTGGGAATCAGTAAAATCAGCACTGAAAATGATGATGGATTTGCTAATGAACATTTTGGGGTCACACTCCCCCCTCATGCGCCCTCTAATTTACCACGTCAATTTAATCCTAATATCTGTATTTTGCCTCTATATTTAACCCCAACACACAGTTGTGCATTATTTGCATCAATGATTGCAAATACAACCGCTGATGCACTGATTATCCAAAGTTATGGGCACGGTAATGCGCCTGATGATGTGGCATTTTTAACCGCCATTGGTCAATTTGTGGCGCAAAAAAAATGGGTATTAAATATCAGTCAAGTAGCACAAGGTTGTGCGACAGCAGTTTATGCACAGGGTCATGCGTTACGTGATGCAGGTGTCATTAATGCTGGTAAATGTAATATTGAGACTGCGTGTGCGTTATTGATGTTAGCCACCTATAATGCTTGGACGCGTCAAGACATAGAAAACGAATTACATCGCTTAAATCTGCTATAATCTTCGCCATTTTAATTCTTTTAATTATATAAAAATATGTTTCATATTGTTGATAAATATCGCACTGCGGCTCAAATAACGTTGGGGATAATTGGTATTTCATTTATGGCATTTGGTATGTCCAGTTTTCAAATTGCGCCTGATAATAATTATATTGTTAAAATTGGTGAGCAACGCATTACCAATCATCAATTAGATGAGGCTTTAAGAAACACTCAACAAGCAGGTGGGGCGATTGATCGTCAAGCTGTTTTTAATACATTGGTACAAACTGCCTATTTATTAGAAGGCGCAAAACAAATGGGTGTGGTGGTATCTGATGAACAAATCAAACAAATGATTGTGGATAGACCCGAATTCCATAATGCTTTGGGTAAGTTTGATCCTGCATTGTTTAAAAATTATCTTGATGCAATTCATAAATCAGAAAAAGTATTTATGCAAGAAGAACGTAATCGTTTGACTATTGCGTTATTGTTGCGAACACTCAATAGCGGCGTGGCTTCTGATACTCAAGCCAAACAGTTATTAAATGCAACATTGGCCATACGAACCATACGTACCGCCAGTATAGACATAACACAATTTGCCAATAAAATTCATTTAAATGACGAAGTTTTGCGCCAGTTTTATGAAGCAAACAAAGCCAGTTATGCAATTTTGCAAGGTGTGCAATTTGAATATATTCAGTTATCACCTAAAGATTTGGTCAATAAGCAAGACGTTTCTGATGCCGAGATTGATAAAGCTTTGGCTGAGACAAAAAATAATTTTCAACCCAAACGTCAAATTGCTCATATTTTGATTAATGCGCCTAAAACGGCGGATAATGCGATGCGTGCTAAAGCGCGTGAACAAGCAGAACAGATTGCCAAAGAAGCGCAAGCCAAACCTGATGATTTTGCACGATTAGCACAAAAATATTCTCAAGATACAGGTAGTGCTGATAAAGGCGGTGATTTAGGAACATTTTCGGCTAACGATAGTATTGGTGGTAGCACAGCATTAACCGATGGTGCATTTGCCCTCAAAGAAGGTGAAGTGAGTGGCGTGATCGAAAGTGATTTTGGCTATCATATTTTACGTGCCACACATATTGAACAAGTCAATGTGGCAACACAACGTGAGCATATTAAACGAGCGTTGCAAGAGAAAAAAGCCCAAAAAGCCTACGGACAGTTACGTGATGAATTGAGTGAAATTACATTGGTCAATTCAACAGAACTGAAATCTGCCGCTGATAAAGCAGGTGTGACTTTGCATACTCAAAGTGAATGGCTTACTCATGCTAATGCCGAGAGCCTAGGTGTTCCTTCTGCTGTAGTAGAAGCTTTGTTTAGCGATGATGTATTCAATAAAAAACATAATTCTGAGGCCATTAACAGTGATGGTGTTACTTGGTTTGTACGTGCTACTGCTATACGCCCTGCTGGTACAGAAACTTTTGAACAAGTGCAAGCACGTGTGAAACAAGATTATATTAAATCTGAAACATTGCGTCTTGCTAAAGAAGAAGGCCAGAATTTAGTTAAAAAACTAAATGCTGGTGAGAATGTAAATGTGTCTTGGTCGTCGGTACAAGAAGTGGCACCTGCAGAAATCCGCAGCCATTTACCAGAAAATGCCTTTATTGCATTGATGAATGCCATACCCAAAGAAGGTAAACCTGCTTTTGCTTTTTTAGATATTCCCGATATGCCACAGTTGGTGGAAGTGCAACGTATACAAGCCAGTGATGATCCTGAATTAATTCGTTCTGCCAAATTAGTTTTGGCACAAAACAATGGTAATGCTTTAGTTGAAGCTTATATCGACAGCTTACGCAGTCAAGTTAAAACTCAGCAAGGGATAGAAAAACTTAATGATGGAGAATAGAATATGAAAATTGTTCACACTATTGATGAATTGCGTCAATGGCGTAAAACTGTAGCTAACGTAGCATTTGTGCCTACTATGGGTAATTTGCATTTGGGGCATTTGGCTTTGGTTTCGCAAGCAAAACAAGAAGCACAAAATGTGGTCGTAAGTATTTTTGTTAATCGTTTACAGTTTGGTCAAGGTGAAGATTTTGATCAATACCCACGCACCTTAGAACAAGATGCAGAAAAATTACGCCAAGCTGGTGTAGCGGTATTATTTGCACCTGATGAACGGCAACTTTATCCCCATGTTACTCAGCAGTACCAAGTAGAGCCACCACATTTGCAAAATGAATTATGTGGCGCATTCCGTCCAGGGCATTTTCGTGGGGTTGCAACGGTGGTAAACAAGTTGTTTAATATTGTTCAGCCCGATGTAGCTTGTTTTGGTAAAAAGGATTACCAACAATTAGTGATTATTCAAGGTATGGTTGACGATTTAAATATTCCAGTGCGTATTATTCCTGTGGATACAGGGCGAGATCATGATGGTTTAGCGTTATCTAGTCGTAATCAATATCTTAGCCCTCAAGAGCGTGCGCAAGCTCCACAGTTATATCATCAATTACAGCATATTGCTCAAGCGATTCAATCAGGGCAGCGCGATTATGTTGTTTTGGAAAATCAAGCTAAACAAGCCCTTACCGATCAAGGCTGGCAAGTAGATTATGTAGAAGTTCGCCAAGCGAAAGATTTAAATATTGCACGTGTAGGCGACAAAGATTTGGTTATTCTTGCTGCGGGACGTTTAGGTAAAACACGTTTGATTGACAATTTAGAAGTCTCATTATAATTGTATAATAATAAAAAAGTGGATTAAATTTTATTAGGATTTTTGAATAATGAAAAGAAATATTAGTTTAGATTTTTTTCGTGGCATTATGGCACTTGCTGTGGCATTGGGTCATTTTTTTTATTGGAATGGGCAAACAAGTAAGATGCCATTGTCATTTATATTGGCGGTTGATTTCTTTTTAGTGTTAAGTGGGTTTGTGATTTCTGCCTCTGTTTTTAATAAAGAAAATTTTAATACGTATAAATTTATTAAAAGTCGGTATTTTCGATTAGTACCTGTTTATTTATTTTGCGTGATTATTACGCTTATTCCGCAATATTTTTTTGCAGAGAATTTTGTTAAGCCAAATTCATTAGATGTCATCAGGATTTTATCTATTGGCGGGATGTTGCCAATGAATCATTTGCGATTTATATATTTTGAACCATTAGGTATTTCATACACCATTTCTGCAGAGTTTTGGGTAGGTATTTTATTATTTCCATTAGTATTTGTAATAAGGAAATATGCTAGTCAATTATTATTACCAGTTTTGATAATATTCAGCCTATTTACTTTTTTAAAGATAGTAAATGATTCACCAGATTTTTTAAATATTCATTATGCACTTGCTTACCCATTTATTACTTATGGTATAATTCGTTGTTTATTAGACTATTCACTAGGGATTATAGCGTATACTATTTTTGAACAACGAACAACGAACAACGAACAACGAACAACGAACAACGAACAACGAACAACTGGGCAACCGTATTTCAAATTATCGTATTAGTCCTATGTTTCTTATTGTATAGAAAAATTAGTTATAATCGTGTAAATGAATTTGTATTTCCATTTATTTGTATGGTGTTTATTATTTCGCTAGCACATAGGAGAGGTATTGTTTTTCATTGGTTTAATAATAGAATGGGGCAGTTTTTTGGTGATATTTCTTACCCAATATATTTAATACATCCATTTTTTATCAATATATTTCAATGGACACATCAGGAATTTAATTATTTAAATAGTTTATTTTATATTTTACTATGTGTTGTATCTGCATTCTTTATCCATAAATTTATTGAAAAACCTTGTATGATTTATTTCTCTAAACGATTATAGCAATTTTTTAGTATATGCGATTTAAGTTAAGAAGCAATAAAATATTAATTTGGATACATATTGGATAATGGCTTAATCTATTTTTGCTAAAATTCTTGGTTCTATCCTAGAAAAAGCTCTATTTTTAATGAAAATCTGAATTCTTTGCAACAAGAGTATTTTAGGATTCTTGCTGCGGGACGTTTAGGTAAAACACGTTTGATTGACAATTTAGAAGTCT
>CAKARD010000083.1 GCA_916720425.1 uncultured Kingella sp.
CTGTGCATCCAAAGGAATTCCTTGTACCACATTGGGTTTATAATAGGGCATTTTCTCCATAATCCCAGGTGTACACGCACTGATACCAAAGCTTATCGCCATAAATAGCAACATTTTTTTCATTTTACAAATTCTCTTTATGGTTAAAATAGGCAAAAGATACCACACTTGAACCTTTGTCAAAAGTTTTATTAAAAACTTTTATCGTTTCATTGCTTATTAATGATATGATAAAAAGGTTATAAGATTACATCATATGAAGGAAAATCCATGATGGACAATATTACACAACTCAAAGACAACGGTTTGAAAGTAACTGGCCCACGTTTAAAAATATTGGCTTTGTTTGAGCAACATTCCAATAAACACTTAAGCGCGGAAGATGTTTATCGTTTGTTATTGGACGATAATATTGAAGTGGGTGTGGCAACGATTTATCGTGTATTAACTCAATTTGAACAAGCAGGCATTTTACTACGCCACTATTTTGAAAGCGGCAAAGCCATTTACGAGCTGAATAAGGGTACGCATCACGATCACTTAGTTTGCTTAAAATGTGATCGAGTGACCGAATTCCAAAGCCCTGAAATTGAGCAATTACAAGAAAAAATCGCCGAAGAACAAGGTTATCGTGTGATTGATCATGCCCTATATATGTATGGTATTTGTAGCGATTGCCAGAAAAAAGAAAAACGTTAAACACAAACCGCCCATTTATAGGGCGGTTTGTTCACTTATCTATGTATTCACATTCCCCACTTATAATATTAATACTTCGCTGATGAAATTGTGTGAGCGTGCTACGATGCCCAATACTCATAATCATACTATCTGGCATTTCTTGACGTATCACATGATACAATGTGGCTTCGGTTGGCTCGTCCAAAGCAGCGGTGGCTTCATCTAACAAAATGACTTTGGGACGTGCCAATAATACACGCACAAATGCGATTCGTTGCAATTCACCTGGTGAGAGAATATGTTGCCAATCTTGGATTTGATGTAAGTTTTCTTGTAAATACGCCAAATGACAATCGTGTAGTGCCTCTATCAGTTCACTTTCACTGACTCGCAAATCAGGATAACAAATCGCTTCCAATAATGTTCCCTGTGGAACGTAGGCCCTTTGTGGTACAAACATGGTATCACGCAAATGTGGGGCTTGAATCTCTCCCGTGCCACCATACACCCACAAATCTGCCAAAAAGCGTAATAATGACGTTTTACCACAACCAGAATGGCCTTTAATCAATACACTCTCACCTGGTTCTATAGTCAGATTAATATTATTAATTAATACATCACCCTTGGGGCGTAATAATGTAATATTTTTTAACTGTAGACGGTTTTTGCTATTTTGACGTGTTACTTGAGTCGGGTGTGAATTTTGTTCCATGCTAATTAAAAAACCACTTAAACGTTCCAAACGCGCCCGATAAGCAGTAAATTTGTCATAAAACAAGCGAAAAAATGATAATGCCTTTTGCAAACGTGCAAATGATTGCACAGTTTGTTGAATATCCCCCAACTGAATTTGCCCTGAAAATAAACGTGGTGCTTGCAAAATAATTGGAAATAGCTGCACACTTTGGCTAAACATCTCATTAAAACCACTTAATGAGACACTTTGACGGGCTATACGCCAACGATTTTTGATGATGGCAGCGAAGCGTTCGGATAGTCGTTGATGTTCCACAGATTCGCCGTGATAAAACGCAACGCTTTCGGCATGGTCGCGCACACGAATCAATGAATAACGATAATCACCGTTTAAGCGCTCATTTTCATAATTATATTTAATCAATGGGTCACCAATCCACATCGCAATAAAGGTTGCCAAAATCACAAATATAAATACAAAAAATACCATACCATGTGAAATGCTTATTCCAAACACATTTAACACCCCCGCCAAGCCCCAAAGCACTAGGCCAAATTCTAAAGAAGACAACACCGAATTGAGCATTCCACGTATAAACTCTATAGTATTATTAATAAATTCTTGTGCATCTTGTTGAATACGTTGATCTATATTATCAGGGCTTTTATGACGATTTTGCATTTGTAGGCGATAATAATTTTTTTGCGACAACCAGCGTGATACTAAAACTTCATTGAGTTTCTCTGACCATTTAATGGCTAATGATTGATCTAAAAAATCATTCACTGCACCATTAAATGTGCGCAATAAAACTACTGTAGCATTGAGGGCAACAAATTGCCAAAAAGCATTAACATCAAGTTTTTGCATTGAAGTATAAAGTCCATTGGACATAAAGGTACTCAATACATTTAGACGGATTTCGGATAGTAACAATACAATCATCAATAAAATAAACAATAATACCTTAATAGCGGTCTTCTTATTTAAACACGGTGAAATAACATATTGAAACTGCTGGCCAAATTTAGTATACCTTGCCAAAATCCAAATCACTAGCACTAGAAAAATACACACACTACAAACGGTTTGTAACAACCAAATAGGGCTGTTATATAAGGTTTCTTGCCATTTTTCCATAATATTTCACAAATAAATTTTGGGCAACTCAAATTTAATTTTGAGTTACCCAATTAATCAAAGTATGGTGATTAGAAATGCCAATCAGCTTTGAGCCATACCGTACGAGGCATACCTAGTACGGCAAAACTACGGTCATATTGACCGCGTTGTACTTGCCAATATCCTTTATTAAATACGTTTTCTACTGCACCACTAATCACGACACTTTGTTGGTCTTTTAATTTCATGGTGTAACGTGCGCCGACATCAACCAAAGTGTATGAAGGGAAGGCGTATTTTTTTTGCGTATCTTGATATGACTTGCCAAAATGCGATACACCTGCATTGAGTGTTAAACCTGAAACATAAGGCGTATCCCACTCAACACTTGCTTTTGCGATGATTTTAGGATTGGCAACTTGCACACCGCTTACTAAATTATCTTTGTAATTAGGATAGTTTTTTACGCGGGATTGTAAATAAGTCAAACCAAAGCTGGGGCGCAAGGTTTTGTTGAGCAAATTGCCATAGAAATTAAATTCAATACCACGATTGCGTTCAAATCCTTGTGCCTCACCAGAGTCAATTAAACCTGCTTTGTGCAAAGTTGCAAAATCAGAATTTGGGTGAGTGTATTTGATTCTTCCTTTTTCTTCTTTATAAGCACCAAGCCAATAACCAGGACGTTTGATTTGGAATACATTTAATGTTGTAACAAAATCACCCCAGTTTTTGCGTACACCTACTTCAAATTGACGGCTAACACGCGGTTTAGACATAGAATAACTGCCGTCACCATTTTCGTTGATGCTGCCTGGTTCCAAGTCTTCCATGTAATTACCATACACGGTTAGATTGGGATTAGGTACCCATGCTGCCATCAACATGGGGCTAAAACGGCTGGCATCGGCTGTTTTGATACTAGATGGAGGTGTTTTAACGAGTGAAACTTTGCCATCGTTATAAGATATCTTGGTTTGTTTTACTTGTTGATAACGACCACCTAAAGTTAAGCGGTATTGGTTGTCTACAAAACCAAAAGTATTAGATAAAGCCAAACTGTTGACAATGATTTTGGTATCCATGTTTGGGTTTGCATCCCATCTATGGTCATAATCATTTGGAATACTGGCTAGTCCTGCTGCCAAATCGCCATATGGATTAATTACTTTACTTGCACTAGATGAACCATAACCACGATAAGTTAAACGTTTACGATTAATACGGTCAAATGCCACATTCCAGCTATTGCTCACAGAACCCAAATCAAAATCACCGCGTGCTGCCAAGTTCATACTTAACGTTTTGAAACGTTGATCAGTTAAACGACTTGTACCAGAATTGTAAGTTAAGCCACCTAAACGTACCGTAGGCGAAGCTAAAATACCATAATAACGAGCATCGTTATAACCAATACCGCCTGTGATTTGGACTTTATCCGTTGCATCGTATTCAAAAGTTGCCATATTGGTTTGACTGCGGGTATTTTGATATTGCCAGCTTGGGACTAAATTAGTCTTGCCATCTAATGCGTCAAATAACCGCGCATCAGCATTTTGGATATCTTGCATACGCGCGCGACCACCATTAGCCTTGCGTTTGGCATATACGCTATCTAGCGATACACGCAGTTTTTCACCACGATAATCACCGTTGATAGAAAATTCTTTGTTGTCTTCTTTATAGCCATCGCGAGGCGTATCGCCATGTCGCATTAAACCATTTGCACGTACACCAAATTGTTTGCTCTCGCCAAAACGTTGTCCTACGTCTGCCGAAACTTGACCACGACTGTCGCTAAACCAAGCAGTGCTAATGCGGCGGTTGCCTTGGTTAGAGGCTTTTTTGGTTTCCATATTCACCGCGCCAGATACTGCACCTTCAGGGTCCATGCCGTTTACAGCAGTGGAAGCACCTTTAATCAATTGTGCAGAACCCACATGAACGCTTGCCGTGCCTTGCGTGCCATACATACCCGCCAAACCATTGACGCTAAATTGACGCGCATCTAATTGATAACCACGGAAATATAAACCCGTTAAGGTATTGGTTTCACCGCCAAATTGCCATACTGAAGCATCTTTTTTAGCAATAGCATCAACCAATGTGCGTTGTTGGCTATCGTTTAAATATTTTTCGTCATAATTAATAACGGTAATGGGTGCTTGAAAAGATGGCGTTTTGCCCAGCAAACCTAAATTTGCCGTATCACGCAAATTGCCGTCAGAAACTTTTGACAAAGCGCGGACGCGTTTGGCAGAAACGGTAATATTTTGTAGTTCTTGACTATTATCATCTGCCCAGACCATTTGTGTCATGCCTAGGCTCAATAATGCAAAGGTTAAGGGAGTGAGTTTCATCATTATGTTTGTTTGTGAAAAGTAAAATTTTGGATTATACACTAAATAAAATAAATAAAAATAATTATTATTAAAATACAATATAAAATTATAGGCCATATTGTTTTCATATTTTTTAACCAAACATCACGCATCAAAGCCAAAAAAACATCATAAAGATTGAATTTCTTGTGATTGAACACATATTCATCATACTAGTTTTTATGGGTGAATATTTTTATACCCTTTGTTTTATAATATTGAATAGATACACCATCGTTAATAAATCTTCAGAAAGTATATTATGCAATCTAATACTCTACTCTCACTCAATCAAGAACCTTGTTTTGATGCGATTCAAATTGAAGGCATTAAACCTGCTTTGCAAACCGCTATGCAACAGGCGCGTCAAGTTATTGCGGACATTAAAAATCAAGAGACACCAACATGGCTCAATACTGTGGAACCTTTAACCCAAGCGACAGAATATGTTAGCCGAATTTGGGGCGTGGTGGCGCATTTAAATTCGGTGGCAGATACCCCACCTCTTCGTGCTGTGTATAACGAAATGATGCCTGAAATAACCATTTTTTTCACTGAAATAGGACAAGATATTGAACTCTATGCACGTTTTAAAGCCATCTCTCAATCAGATGAAGCCAAAAAATTGACCAATGAACAACAAACCAAATTGGCACATGATTTACGCGGTTTTGTATTAAGTGGTGCAGAACTCCCCCCTAAACAACAAGAACAATTAGCACAATTACAAACTGAAAGCGCACAGCTTTCTGCTCAATTTTCGCAGAATGTTTTAGATGCCACTGATGATTTTGCTTTGTATTTTCCTGATGATAGTGCTTTATCGGGATTACCAGAAGATGCACGGGCTATGTTTCAAGCAGCAGCGCAAGCA
>CAKARD010000084.1 GCA_916720425.1 uncultured Kingella sp.
TTAAAAAGGCACAAAATCGTATGCGTTCTGCAAAAAAAATCGAGAAGAAAAAAGGCTCTGGTGTCGCAGTTCTACCAGGAAAACTCACCGACTGTGAAAGTGAAGATATTCGTGAAAATGAATTGTTTTTAGTGGAAGGAGACAGTGCTGGGGGTTCAGCCAAGCTGGCGCGTGATAAGCAATTTCAAGCTATTTTGCCTTTGCGTGGAAAAGTGCTCAATAGTTTTGAGGTACATCGCGATCAACTATTTAGTAACGCGGAAATTCATGATATTGCGGTGGCCATAGGTGTGGATCCGCATGGCAAAGATGATAATGCAGATTTAACTGGCTTACGTTATGGCAAAATTGCTATTTTGTCTGATGCAGATGTAGATGGGTCACACATACAAGTTTTATTGTTAACGTTATTCTATCGCCATTTTCCAAAATTAATAGAGCAGGGGCATATTTATGTTGCACAACCGCCTTTATTTAGAGTAGATGTGAATGCACAAGGAAAAAATCGTCCTGCACGCAAGTTATATGCGTTGGATCAAGTAGAGCTTAAAGCGATTTTAGATAGGTTGACACGCGAAAAAGTACCTGAAAAAGCTTATAGCATTAGTCGTTTTAAAGGATTGGGTGAAATGAATCCAGAACAATTAAAAGATACGACACTACACCCCGATACACGACGTTTATTACAAGTACAAATTTCTCCCGATCAAAGACAAAACACGGAACAAGTGTTTTTAACACTCATGGGAAAAGGGGAAGCCGCACGCCGTCGTCATTTGATGGAATGTGAAGGAAATTTAGTGCAGATGGATATTTAAAACTATGGGTGATTATTGTTGTGGTGGTTTTGTTGCCTGAAGGTGTGGCTGCACTGACCGCTGCTTATCGCAACCAGCTACAAACGAGCATTAATTTAGCATTAGGTTCTGCATTAGAATGATATTCCAATGGTATTGGGTTTGGATTGGAAATCTATGGTTTTATTAACACGGTTGGTTTTTACTGCCATGATGACTTTTAATTATGGACGCACCAATATGATGTATGGTATTGTATTATTGGTAAATTTATCTGCTTATATCTTTATGTTATTGTGCCATAAAATAGGAGCTTTATATGACTATTAAACCCGTTGAATTGAATCGAGCTTTTCGTTTGATTAACCATGGGCCAACAGTATTGGTATCAGCACAACATGAAGGTGTGTGCAATATCATGGCAGCAGCATGGTGTAGTGCTTTAGATTTTGCACCACCCAAGCTAACAATTGTGCTAGATAAATCTACTTTTACACGCCATTTAATTGAAAAAAATGGTTATTTTGCTATACAAATCCCAGTTAAACATCAAGCGCAATTAGTGTTAGATATGGGGCAAAGTCGTCATCAAAGTCCGCATAAAGTAGATAATTTACCATGGTTTTACCAAGAAGGTTTTGAGGTACCACTATTAGCAGGTTGTGCAGCATGGTTAATCTGTCGTGTAATTTCAGAAGCACATAATCAACAAATTTATGATTTATTTATTGGTGAAGTCATGGGCGCATGGGCAGATGAACGTGTATTTTCTGATGGGCGTTGGCATTTTGATACCGCCCCTGATGATTTGCGTACCTTGCATTATGTATCAGGTGGACAATTTTATGTAACGGGAGCAAGTTTAGATTTGGGTGATAGACGTTAGACATTAAAGGAGCAAAACATGTCATATAAGCAATACTTATTTGTGGGGATATGTGTTATTGGGCTAGGAACGTGGATTAACTATACGCTTGCATTTAAAACTTCAAACGACCGATCCTATACTTCAACCAATCGAAATGGTGCAGGACATGGTTTTTCAGGTGGGCATAAATGAGTGGTTATTATCCGAATATACATGGTTTATTAGATGCATATGGTTGTAATCAAGCGTTATTGCGTAATCCAAAAGAGCTAGAAACCATATTACGTCAAGCTATTAAAAATGTGGGTGCACATGTTTTATCGTGCTATTTTCATCATTTTGGTGGAGAAGGCGGGGTAACGGGTGTTTTATTACTGACAGAATCACACATTAGTATTCATACTTGGCCAGAACATTGTTTTGCTGCTGTTGATATTTTTTTGTGTGGTACTTCTTCCCCTGCACAAGTGGCACAATATTTAGAACAAGCACTACATGCCCATACAATAGAATGGCGTGAATATTCGCGAGGAGCCTTATTGTTAAAAAATGATGGTTCTTCTGGTATATCTAAAGGTCGGAATAATGATTGTAGTTGATAAATTTTAATTTGATACAGGATAATGGTTATAGAACAGATCAATTATCGATACAGTAGCACATTAAAATTTATTCATTATATATTTTTTTGGAGAATTCTTATGCAAAAAATAATGATTATGCTTGCGTTGTCTGGCATGTTTGCAACAGCTTCAGCGGCACAATATGAGTTGGATCCTTTTCATACTAATGCACGTTTTATGATTGATCACTTTGGCACCTCAAGCAATGTGGGAGGGATTTATGGCATTAAAGGTGAGATGCAATTTGATCTTGCCAAACGCACAGGTAGCATAGATATTGTATTGCCCTTATCCAATTTACAAACGGGTTCAACTGAATTTACACACCATTTACAATCGGCAGATTTATTTAATGTTGAAAAGTTTCCTGAAATGCGTTTTTCGTCAACGAAATTTAATTTTTCAGGTAAAAAATTAGTATCTGTGGAAGGTCATTTAACTTTGTTGGGTAAAACACAGCCTGTTAAATTGATTGCCAGTAAATTTAATTGCTACCAAAGTCCTATGCTCAAAACAGAAGTATGTGGCGGTGATTTTAGTGCCGAAATTGATCGTACACGATGGGGCATGAATTATTTGGTAGATAAGGGTATGACCAAACATGTACGTTTGAATATTCAAATTGAGGCAGCAAAAAAATAAAATACTTGGGTGGGTGAAATTTAAATTAGTGAATGCGACTGATTGAAATTTCATCCACTCTCAACGTTATAACTAAGGTTTTATGGCATAATAAAACGTTTTGATATTTTGGATAAAACCATGACACATAAACGTAAAATACTGGTTACTTCTGCTTTACCCTATGCAAATGGAGCAATCCATTTAGGGCATATGGTTGAGCATATTCAAACTGATATTTGGGTACGCTTTCAAAAGTCACGTGGACATGAATGTTATTATTGCTGTGCCGATGATACGCATGGTACACCCATTATGCTGGCGGCACAAAAACAAGGTATAACACCCGAGCAACTCATTGCGCGAGTGCATAATGAGCATTTATCTGATTTTAGGGGATTTGGTATTGCTTATGATAATTATTATAGTACGCATTCACCCGAAAATCAGCGTCATTCTGAGCGCATTTATTTAGCTTTAAAAGCCAATAATAAAATTATTAGTAAAAACATTAATCAACTGTTTGATCCCGAAAAACAGATGTTTTTACCTGATCGCTTTGTAAAAGGCGAGTGTCCAAAATGTCATACCCCAGATCAATATGGTGATAATTGTGAAGTATGCGGTGCAACTTATTCACCTACCGATCTAATCAAACCATATTCCGCTGTTTCTGGTGCAACACCAGTATTGAAGGAAACGGAACATTTCTTTTTTAAATTAAGTGATTGTGTTGATTACTTAAAAGAATGGACTGCAAGTGAAAGTAATGGTTGCGCTCATTTACAACCCGAAGCTTTAAATAAAATGAATGAATGGCTCAAAGAAGGCGAATTATCTGATTGGGATATTAGCCGAGATGCGCCTTATTTTGGTTTTCAAATTCCTAATGAACCGAATAAATATTTTTATGTTTGGTTAGATGCGCCTGTGGGTTATATGGCAAGCTTTGACAATTTATGTCATCGTGTTGGCTTGGATTTTGATGAGTTTTTTAAAGATGATAGCCAAACTGAGCTATATCATTTTATTGGTAAAGATATCTTATATTTTCATGCATTGTTTTGGACAGCAATGTTACGTTATTCGGGGCATCGTGCACCCAATGGTATTTTTGCACATGGATTCTTAACTGTAGATGGGCAAAAAATGTCTAAATCACGTGGTACGTTTATAACAGCTAAATCCTATTTAGAACAAGGTTTAAATCCCGAGTGGATGCGTTATTATATTGCAGCTAAACTTAACAGCAAAATTGAAGATATTGATTTGAATTTTCAGGATTTTATTGCGCGTGTTAATAGTGATTTAATTGGTAAATATATTAATATTGCTTCACGTGCGGCGGGGTTTATCACCAAGCGTTTTGAGGGAACATTGATCGATGTTTCTCGCAGTGCGTTGTTAGCAAAATTAGCTGCACCATCGGAAAGTATCGCTCAAGATTATGAACAGCGTGAATATGCCAAAGTCTTGCGTGAAATTATGGCATTGGCAGATACAGTTAATGAATATGTTGATGCGAACAAACCTTGGGAATTAGCAAAACAGCCTGAACAATATGCACGTTTACACGAAGTATGTAGTGAATTAATTAATGCCTTTAAAATTTTGACGGCTTATCTCGCACCCGTTTTACCACGTGTTTCAGAACAAGTTGCGCAATTTTTGAATATCGCACAATTGGATTGGTCGCACACTGTCAGTTTTTTACCCGCACAACACACCATTAATCCGTATCAACATTTAATGCAACGAGTTGAGGAAAAGCAAGTGAATGATTTAGTAGAAGCAAACAAACAAACGATTCAGCCTTCCACTGTTGCGCCAAGCAATGAATATGAAGCTGTTGCGCCACAATGTTGCTTTGATGATTTTGTTAAAGTGGATATGCGTGTGGCAAAGGTTATTCAATGTCAAGCTGTGGAAGGCAGTACAAAATTATTAAAATTTGACTTGGATTTTGGTTTTGAAAAACGCGTCATTTTTTCAGGTATTGCTGCTAGCTATCCCAATCCCAGTGAATTAAATGGCACAATGGTTATTGCTGTTGCTAATTTTGCACCACGTAAAATGGCCAAATTTGGTGTATCTGAAGGCATGATTTTGAGTGCTGCTGATGGAAAAGGGCAATTAAAATTACTTACTGTACACGAAGGTGCGAGAGCAGGTGATAAGGTAGGTTAAAAATAAAATGTGGGTAGAAAATACCCACATTGTTTATTTTGTACAAACAATATCAAATAGTGTTTGTGTAGGCGTATCACGCACAATGAGCATGGGACGCATGTTGTTTGCGGCATAGGTGAGTTGTGCAATAATTTGTTTTTGATTATCCCAAAACACCACATTTTCTAAACGAAATGTGTGCTGATTACAATAAAATGCCCATTTTGCAATGGCGGTTTTATAGCTAGGTAACGTGTGATATGCTTCAATTTTTTGATCTCGCACGATCTTTCTATCGCGCACATAGGCAATATCACCAACACGTTCTATGCTTTGGGTATCATAAGCAATCTCTATATTACCTTCATGTATACGGCCGATCGTTTTCCAACTACCTGTAGTGTTGGGTTCTGACTGAGTGCTGTATTTTGGTTTGGGTGCCGTTGTGCTACATGCAGCCAATAAAAGTAAACTGAAAATTAAGGGTAGGTTTTTCATAGTTTTTTATGATAGGTTAAGAAGGGGTATTACTACGTGGGCCATAGCCTTGTATGCGCCATTTACCGTTTTTCTTAACCATGTAAATGTCTTGTTCATAAGCATCTGCTCCTTTTTTCTTATGAAAATCAATACGACAAGTAAAAACGCTATCAGTAAGCCCACCTTTGGTGCGG
>CAKARD010000085.1 GCA_916720425.1 uncultured Kingella sp.
TGGCTAACCGCAGTGGTTTTTCCCTCCTTGACAGGAGGGACGAGCATCAAGCCTGATGTAATTGATTGACTACTGCTAATAATGGTGAAAGTATGCTTTCACCCAAGCGTAATGAACGTTGGCCATTCCAGCCAAAATCATCGTCAGGTAAATTATGATTGTCTTTAAATGGCATTTCTAAGGTAAAAGATAAACAATGAAAAGTATTGCCTATGTATGTACTTGCCATGCTTAAATTGGCTTTGCCTGCTTCATCTTTGGGATAACCGTGAACATCTTGAAAATCAGGGCTGGCTGCTATAAAAGCAGTTTTGAACAGATTTTCCAGTTGCGCAATTTCTTGAGTGTAGCTAGGCACACCTTCTGTACCTGCGATAAATACATAAGGTATGGCTTCATCACCGTGTATGTCTAAAAAAATATCGACTCCTGTTTGGTGTATTTTTTCACGTACATAATAGACTTCTGGACTTGTTTCTGGGCTGGGGTTTAGCCATTCACGGTTAAGATTTGCGCCTTTGGCGTTGGTGCGTAAATTGCCTAAAACTGCCCCATCGGGATTCATATTCGGTACAAGATAAAAGGTAGCTTTATCCAATAAAGCACGTGCCGTGGGATCTTGATGATCCAATAGCCGTAATAATAAACCTTCCATAAACCATTCAGCCATAGTTTCACCAGGATGTTGACGTGCAATAATCCAAATTTTAATATCGCTTTCAACTTGGTTGCCTATGGTTAATAAGTTAATATCACGCCCTTCAACAGTACTACCTAAATCTTCAATTTGACATAAACCACTGCCTTGCGCATTGCCCAATAAACTAAGATGTTGTTCGTAAGAATAGGGCTCGAAATAAGCATAGTAAATACTATTGGCAAGTGGGGTATGATTAATAATGAGTTCCCCATTTTCATATTGCGTAGGGACACGAAACCAATTTTGTCGGTCATATGATGCCACAGCGCAATAATCTTGCCATCCTTCAGGATAAGCAGATGTGTGTGCATTATCAAAATGCATAACGCAATGTGTATAAGCCGCACCTTGTAATCTAAAATAAAACCATTGCGTAAATTCTGAAGCATTATCTTGGCGTAAAGATAATTGCATATTGTTTGCATGATGAATGTCCCGCACAATAATAGAACCTGCATCAAATTGACTGGAAATCTTCATAATTATTTTCCTTGACTTTGTCGGATTAATTCTTGTTGTTTGGCTTTGGCTTTGCCACTAATCAAACTTTCACGTGCCAGTTGCATGCCGTGTGCCAAATCGTGAGCGATATTGCCTGCATACAAACATGCCGCTGCGTTGATTAACACAATGTCTCGTGCGACATCAGGTGCACGGTTTTCTAATACGGCATTCATTAAATCTAATGATTGTGTCGCGTTATCTACTGTAATCGCGTTTAAATTATCATAGATGGGCAAACCAACATCATGAGGATGGATATCATATTCCAAAATATGGTTATGACACAGTTCAGAAACGCGCGTGCTACCTGTTACCGTGATTTCATCTAAACCATCACTACCGTGCACTATCAAAGCGTGCTGGGAACCTAACTGTTGTAAAACCCGCGATAAAATTCCGCATAAATCATGATGAAATACACCAATTAATTGATTTTTTGCACCTGCTGGGTTGGTTAGTGGTCCCAAAATATTAAAAATAGTACGAAATCCTAAAGCTTTGCGGACAGGGGCAACATAACGCATGGCAGAATGATGATTTTGAGCAAACATAAAACCGATTCCTACTTGTTCTATGCTTTGTGCAATTTGTTCGGGTGATTGTTGCAAGTTAACACCCATTTGCTCTAGCACATCAGCCGCGCCACTAGATGATGAAACTGAGCGTCCACCATGTTTTGCCACACTGACACCTGCTGCTGCGGCAACAAACATTGCAGTAGTAGAGATATTAAAGGTTTTGGCACCATCACCACCTGTTCCTACAATATCAACGACTTGCTCTGGGTGAGTAATTGGTACGGCAGTAGCAAATTCACGCATCACACTGGCTGCAGCTGCGATTTCTGATACTGTTTCCACTTTAATACGCAAACCGACTAGAATGCCTGCAATTTGTTCAGGAAGCACGTCACCGCGCATAATTTGACGCATTAAATCCTGCATTTCATCAAAAAACAATTCGTTATTATCAATTAAACGAGCCAGTGCTTGTTGTGCCGTTATCATAATTTTGCCTTTTTGTGAATAAATGGGTTATTGCAAATAAACTCTCAATGCATACTACTTTATTCTGCTAGTGATGAATTTACTATAATGTAATTTACTTCTATTTTAGCGGATCTAATTGGATTTTTTCTTGATTTTTTATCATCAAGAAATTATAGTATTTTTTGGAGAAAATATTGTTGAAAAGGTTGATTATATTTAAGAATAATAAATCTGCATCTTAATTGACTGTTTTTGGCTCAACTTTTTAGGTGCAGATTACAAATTATACTATTTTTACAGTAATCGTTTAACTTCTTCCACTAATTGGCTGGCAATACGCCCTTGTGTGGTTTGTCCAATGGCTGCTAGTTTCCAAATACCGTTATGGCGATATACTTTAAGCATAATCATGCCTGTATGCGCACCTTTTTGTGATAAATTGAAATAGGCAAATTCTGTTTTTTTGCTATCCCAGTCATAAACACGACAAAAAGCATTTTCTACTTTTTCAAAATTTTGTCCACGAAAGCTATTCACAGTAAAAATCAAGAAATCAATTTGTGGGTTAAGTGCACCCAAATCCACAAAAATGGTTTCATCATCACCATCACCATCGCCAGTAAGATTATCGCCACTATGTTTAATCGCACCATCTTTAGATATGAGCGAGCCGAAATAAACGTTATCAATTAGGTTATGCTGACTATCAAAACACAAGCAGGAGGCATCTAAATCAATATTTTCTATTGCACCACCAAAAATACTACCTAATAAACCTTTCTTTTTGGCAATATCCCAACCCAATCCCATAGCGATGCGTTGTAAAGATTGCCCATTTTTTTCTAAATTGATTTTTTGTCCTTTAGTTAAATTAATTGCCATGCTATCGCTCCATTTTCTATCATCAATATAAGAAAAGGGGGCAAGTTCCCCCTTGTTTAATTAAACATGAATACCATACTGCAAGCATAAGGAGCGTAAACCGCCTTGATACCCCTGTGCAATAGCGCGGAATTTCCATTCTGAATTATGACGATATACTTCACCAAAAATCATGGCTGTTTCAATTGAGCCATCTTCTGATAAGTCAAAACGTGCAATTTCTCTATTACTTTCGCCATTTACACAGCGAATATAAGCATGAACCACTTGTCCAAAATTTAGACCATGTTTTTCAGCTTCATGGATGGTTACGGTTATAGCAAGTTTTTGAACATCTGCTGGCACTTTGTCTAATTTAATCTCAATTTGTTCATCATCACCATCGCCATCACCTGTGCGATTGTCGCCCTTGTGTTCAATTGAACCATCTGCTGATTTGAGATTATTATAGAAAATAAAATCGGCATCGCTACGTACTTTTTCGTTAGCACCTAAGATAAACAAAGATGCATCTAAGTCAAAAGCTACACCATCAGTACGGCGTGCATCCCAACCTAAACCAATAATCAGATTTTTCAAAGAAGCATCTTCTTTGGTCAAGGAAACATTGCCGCCTTTGTTCAAACTAATTGCCATGATTCATTCTCCTAAAATGGAAAGATAGAAAATTGCAGGTTTTCCTGCACTCAAATAGGAAGTCGTTCCCTATATTGTTGAATTATTCGACATGGGGTTTTTTGTGCACCAAGCTTGCTACTACGCCTATGGCTAGGGTAATCAAGACAATAATTAATGATGCATTTGGGCTAATGTCAAAACCAAATCCCCATAAATGTAATGAAGCAGATAAGGCTAATTTTGCCGCAATAAAGAATAATAAAACGATAATCGCTTTTTCTAAGTGATGCAACATTTCTTTAAGTGCTTCTAATACAAAATACAAAGTACGCAAGCCTAAGATTGCAAACAACATTGCACTATATACAATTAAAGGTTCTTTGGATACCGCAATCACGGCTGGCACACTATCAAACGCAAACATCACATCTGACAGTTCTACTACAGCCGTGCATACCAGCAAAGGTGTAGCATAATAGGCGGCTTTACCACCGTGTTCTTTGAGCCATGCTTGAATGGGAGCTTTTTCTTCTTCTGTAGCATTTTCTAAATATTGTTCTGCTGTTTTTTGATTGATAAAAAAATCATGTCCAAATAATTTTGGAATAACAGGGAAAAATTTATGGACGACACGATTGGCCAGATGGTTTTCATAATCCGTTTCTTCGTCTTCATCATCACCACTTTTTAACATCATTACTGCAGCATAACCCACTAAAGCGGCGAAAATTAATTCTGCCCAGCTACCAAATTGTTTGAGTAAACCCGCGCCAATTACCACAAAAATCAGCCGAAAGACAATTGCGCCCAATACACCCCAATATAACACGCGATGGCGTAAATGATTAGGAATACCAAACCATGCGAAAATGGCAGAAAATACAAACAAGTTATCGACTGACAACACTTTTTCTAGCAAATAACCTGAAATAAATAAAGAGGCGGTGTTGCTACCATGATGGAACCATAAAAACACAGCATATAACAATGAAATGGCAACCCAAAAAATAGACCAAGAAACCGCAGATTTAAGAGTGATTTCTTTGTCTTCTTTGTGTAAATAATGATCGACAAACATAGAAAAAGCGACTAAACCTAAAAATATAGTGTAGTCCAACCAATCTACAGTTAAATTCATGATAGTTTCCTATTAATTATTTTTCGATTATTCAATTATTTATAATAACATTGTTTGTTATTTTTGACAATAATGAGCATGGCACTTATTGTTCATTGTTTTATCTTAATTATCACTTAATTTGCCTTGTCCATTGCATTGTTTCCAATTCAATTGCGCTGCAGAAGCTTCACGTGTGAAATCTTCTTGGTTGATATAATTAGGTGTATAACTTAACCATTCAGCCATAGGTAGAAGCGTTTTACGACAAGCAGCGTGATAATTCGCATGTTTATAACTCACGGCTAAATCATTCAGCGTTCGCATCCAATTGGTAAGATAGAGAAATTGATCACATTCATTGAGATACCGCTGTTTAATTTCAGCAGCTTTATGGTAATGCTTACTCTGATAGGCTGCCTGAAAACGTTTTTCCATTATTGCCGTGCCTTTATCAGTACATAAAGCAAGTGATTTTCTATAAGTAGTGGCATTTAAGCTGGCACTCAAACCACAATATTGATTGCAAGCTTCCATTGCGGCATCAGGAATATTTAGGCTAACGCTATTTTTAGTAAAGGAAAAATGAATCACACACCCATTACCATCTTCAGCTGTATTATGGTTGATTGTTCCTGAATACGAGCATGTATTTGCACGTTCATTCACGGTTTCTACTGAAAACTGATTACCATTGATAGTTAATAATCCTGTTTGAAGACGATCTTTTACCATCTCATAGCTGTCTTGAGCATTAGCATTTAAAAATAGAGTAGAAAATAGAAAAAATATTAAAATTTTCATAGATATATTTCCTAATATAGGTAACTAAACG
>CAKARD010000086.1 GCA_916720425.1 uncultured Kingella sp.
TGTTTTGAGTGTTTGAGTTTGTTGTGCATATTGGTCGGCTAATTCGGTGACGTTTTCGCTCAATGTTTCTACATCTGCGCTAAGCGTATTTTGTTGCTGAGTAAAATGAGCAATCTCTTGTACAGCTTGTTGTTGTGCATGTTCTATATGCTCATAACGCAATCGTCCTTGCTGATATTGATTGAATAAAGAATGTGCATGTTGCTGTGTTTGTTGCCAATTTTTTAGAGCATGGCGTTGATTGGCTTGTGCTTGTTGCCATTTTTGTTGAGTTTCTTGTTGGATTTGTTGGCTATGATGATAGTCGTTTTTCGCTTGAATAACGATGGGTTCCAGTTGACTCAATTGTTCTGATAAATCTTCTAATTGTGCTTGCTGTATGGCCCAAGATAACGAAATATGTGTATCAGCATACATCACGCTGATTGCATCTATATAATCTCCAGCGGGCGTGATCCAGCATTCATCATCACGCAAATCCTGTTGATGATGGAGCGCATAGGCTAAATCAGGTGCACACAATACTCCAGCTAACCAAAAACGTAACGCAGGTTCAAATGGTGCTTCTATGCGTAACTGATGGTATAAAGCCTGTGCTGCCCATGCTGTTTTTTTAGTATTGATAGGACGGTTGAGCCAAACACCTTGTTTAGGCAAGGTTTGTTCTGCCGTTAATATTTGTGCGTTGATGCGTCGATTTAATATAGTCACCAGTGCGTGGCGCCATTGTTCAGGCACGTGAATATGTTGCCATAATGTGTCCTGGTGCCTTTCTTCCGATTGAAATTGTTGTTGTAATAGTGCGGATAACGCTGAAATTTGCGCATGTAAGTTTAATAATTGCGTGTTATATTGTTGCCAGTGTTCGTGTTTTTGCTGTATCTCTTGATTGATGTGCTGTAGTTGCATCTCATGATGTTCCACATTTTGTTGTGCTTCATCTAAGATGCATTGCGCTTGTTCACTGGCATATTGTGCTGCATCTAAATCGTGTTGTTCTATATGAACAAACTTGGCACGTTCTTGTATCCATTGCGCTTGTTTTTGTTTGGCTTGGTTGAGCAAACGATCGTTGTGTGCTAATTGCTCTTGTTTAACAGCCAATTCTCGTTGTAAATGAGACAGTGTTTCGTGTTGGCTAAGACAAATATGTTCTTGTTGTTGTACTGCTTGTTCTTGTTTGAGCAAAATGTCATCATATTCAGATACAGCCAATGCACAGGTTTCTACTTCTTCTTTTAATAAGCATAAAGTTTCTTCATTCAAAGCCATGTGCGTTAATAAATTCGTGTGTTGCTGGTGTAAATTCGCCACTTGTTGTTGGGCATATTGTTGTTCTTTTTCATTGCGTTGTTGAGTTTGTTTTGCTGCCAAGAGTTGTGCTTCATGACGCGCATATTGTGCTTGTAATTGAGCATATTGTTGCTTGAGGGCATCCAGTGTCTGTTGTTGCTGTTGTTCGGTTTCACGCAAGCTGGTCATTTGTGTATTTAATGTATCTTGCTGTCCTAATAAAGCATCAAGTTTCGCTTGGCTTTGGGTGTGTTGATCGGCTGCGGCATCTGCTTGAGATAAAGCTTGTTGCCATAGACTAAAATCCAAGATATTTTGCGCCAACAATAATTCATCGTTTAAGGCATGATAACGTTTGGCTCGTTCAGCTTGTTGCTGTAATTTTTCTTTTTGACGAGATAATTCTATCTGTGTATCTGACAAGCGTTGCAAATGTTCTCGCGTATCTTTTAAGCGTAATTCAGTTTCACGACGGCGTTCTTTGTACTTAGATATGCCTGCCGCTTCTTCCAAATAAGTACGCAATTCTTCTGGACGTGCTTCAATAATACGCGAAATCATGCCTTGTTCAATGACAGCATAACCTCGCGAACCCACACCCGTACCCAAAAATAAATCAGTAATATCACGGCGACGAACCAGTTGATTATTGATAAAATAACTGCTTTCTCCTTGACGTGTTAATTGGCGTTTTATGGCAATTTCAGCATATTGCCCCCAAGCACCTTGCAGGCGAGCATCACTATTATCAAAAATTAATTCTACTGATGCACGTGGCGCGGCACGGCGTGTGGTCGCACCATTAAAAATAACATCTTGCATCGATTCGCCACGCAATTGTTTGGCAGAGCTTTCACCCAATACCCAACGTACTGCATCAATCACATTGGATTTACCACAACCATTGGGCCCTACCACCGCTACCAAAGATTCGGCAACATGTAACGTGGTCGGGTCGGTAAAAGATTTAAAGCCTGCTAATTTTATTTGAGTTAAACGCATAGTCCGCACACACACAACAAAACGGATAAGTGTATCAAATATTCATCTGAATGTATTTTATAGATAGCATAAGAAATCAAATTTTCAGTGAATGAATCGGCTTAAAATTATGTTTTCCTACCATCAAAAAAAGCAGGTTTTCACCTGCTTGAATTTATTCCACTACAATTTTAGGGAAGCGTCCACTAAAATCGCGACCTTTATCATTCACGGCTAATGCAATTTGTAATGCAGCTTGTTGATAGATTTGCGCTATACTTGGGTGCTGATCCAGCAATTGCCCTGCTGCTCCTGCGTCCATGGCTTCACGTACAGGCAAACTCAAGGGCAGTTGCCCTAATAGTGGCGTATTGAGTTTTTGCGCTAATTGTTTTCCACCATCTGTGCCAAAAATCGCTTCATGATGCCCGCATTGACTACACACGTGTACCGACATATTCTCCAATACGCCCATAATATCAATATGTACTTTGCTAAACATATCAATCGCTTTACGTGCATCAATTAAAGCAATATCTTGTGGCGTGGTCACCACAACCGCACCCGTCACAGGAATTTTTTGTGATAAAGTCAGTTGAATATCACCCGTACCAGGAGGCAAATCTACAAACAAATAATCAATATTGTCCCAACGACTTTGAAATAATAATTGTTGCAAAGCTTGTGAAACCATAGGGCCACGCCAAACAACGGCTTGATCGGGATTTATCAAAAAACCAATAGACATAACCGAAATACCGTCAGTATTTTGTACTGGGATAAAATGCTTGTCTTGTTGTTGTGGCTGAATATTTGCTACCCCCAGCATAGTAGGCTGACTGGGGCCGTATAAATCCGCATCTAATACACCCACACGTGCACCCATTCGCGCTAAAGCAGTGGCTAAATTAGCTGTGGTTGTAGATTTTCCTACCCCCCCTTTGCCTGAAGCCACCGCAATAATATTTTTTACGCCTGCCACCGTTTGAATGCCTGCTTGAACTTTGTGTGCAACAATGTCTTGTTCAATGGTTAATTGAACTGCTCTTCCTGTTGTTTGACTGATTGCTTGGTGCAATGCTTCGCTTAAAAATTGTGCGGGAAAACCAAAACGTAATACAACAACCAATCTCTCAGACGTATCTTTTACCGATACTAAAGCACGCTCAGAACCAATAGTGCGATTGGTTTGTGCAATGGGGATTTGCTCTATTTGTTGTTGAAACATCATTTATCCTTTCTGTTTAAAACGTTGAACGCCATGTTCACTGACAAAATAATCAGTGCAAATATCGTGTGCTTGTGTGGGTAGCTGGGCGATTTGTTGGCAAGCAAAGCCCACTGCGATGGTGCGCGGACGTAAGTGTGTATGGCCTAGTGTACAATCATAATACCCTCCACCTTGTCCCAAACGATAGCCTGCTTGGTCTATTCCCACTATTGGCAATAACATGGTGTGCAATTGTCGCGCCCGGATTTTATGGCCGCTCCATTGTGGTACACGCAATTTTGCTGTGCCACGTGGGCGTTCGGCATGTTTATGATTGCTAGGATAAGGCGTAAACCACAGTTTAAGTGAATGTGGTTCAAGATAAGGCAAATAAATTTGAGCCCCTCGTTTTTGTGCAACGCGAGTAAAAGCATCTAACTTTAACTCACTACCCATTGCCCAATAGACTGCAATACGCTTATTTCGTTTTATCCAGCGCGATAAATATTGAGATATTATACGCTCTGCTTCTTGGCGTTTTTGCGGAGACAGAGCGGAACGTATTTGTCGTAATTGTCGGCGCAGTTGTCGTTTATCCATTATTTACCTACGTCCTGTACTACCAAAACCACCTTCGCCACGATGACTGGAGACGAATTCGTCCACCACTTCAAAGCTGGCTTGTATAATGGGTACAATCACCATTTGCGCAATTCGTTCCATCGGTTCTATGGTAAAAGCCGTTTGTGAACGATTCCATACCGATACCATTAGTTCACCTTGATAATCTGAATCAATCAGCCCAACCAAGTTTCCTAATACAATGCCGTGTTTATGCCCCAAACCTGAGCGAGGTAAGAGCATGGCAGCCCAATTAGGATTGGCTAAATAAACTGCCAAACCTGTAGGAATAAGTGTGCTCTCACCTGCATGAAGTGTTATAGCGGCATCTAAGCATGCACGCAAATCTAAACCTGCACTGCCAGTTGTTGCGTATTGGGGCAAGGATTGCGCCATTTTGGGGTTAATAATTTTGAGTTGTATGGTTGCTTGATTCATGATTACTCCTAACTTTTTTCTCGCCACATTAAATAATCACGTAGTGGTGGCGCGGGTGGATTGATACAATGTGGGCACACACCTGTAACATCTTCATCATCGTCCATATCTGCCCAATGTCCAGCATTAGGATCAAAGCGACTTTGTGCCATAACAGCTTGTGCTAAGGCTTGTTCTTGTATGGGATCAAAGGTAAAGCGTGTTAAAATTTCAGCCAACAGCGTATGTTCTGCAGGTGAAAATTTCTGTGCATATTGTGTGATGATACGGCGATAATCATCATGCCGAATTTTTTCAAACATAAAGCGTGATATTAAAATTATAAAAGATGCATATGATACGCTGGTTTAATGCAATTTGTTAATCTTGCTTAAATTAGGTATTTTATATTAAAATTCGCAACTTGTTTTTGTACCCGTAGCTCAGTTGGAAGAGCGTCAGTTTCCGAAGCTGAAGGTCGCTGGTTCGATCCCAGTCGGGTGCGCCAATGATTTCTTTGCCCAGCGGCAGCCTGAAAACGGCTGCCGCTTTTTTCAGGCTGCTTTTTCGCGCCGGCGCTGCACGCAAACGGCAAATCTGCTCCCGCCGCGCCTAATAAAGTCTAATAAATCAGCATTTCCTGCATCAGCCGCATGCCCCACTGCCAGCCGCCCATTTCGCCGTTCAAACGCCCCGTATGCGGCGATACCAGCAGGCGGGCGCGCCATTGTTCGGCCTGCTGCCGCGCCCAGGCTTCGGGGCTGCACTCGTCGCCGCTGCCGATAACCAGCGCGGTTTTGCAGTTGAAACGGCAGCGCGCAAGAGTGTGGTACTCGTCGTCCTGCCAGGCTTCGCGCGGCGGCGACACCACGCCGGCAACACGGCGCTGGGCGGCGGTGTCGGTTTGGTAATACCACGCGGCGGCGGCCAGCGCACCGGCTCCGTAGGCCACCAGCATCACCGCGCCGTTGCCGCGGATGGCGGCAAAAGCAGCCTGAACGCCGCGCTGCCATTGCTCGATGCTTTGGGCAGCCGAGCAGGCGGTGCTCTGCACCATCGGATAGCTGTATTCCCAGCGCTCGCTCCACAGCGCGGGCTCGCCGGCGTCGCGCACAATCAGC
>CAKARD010000087.1 GCA_916720425.1 uncultured Kingella sp.
CTAAATCGGTGAGCATAGCAAACATGTTATAGACTAATGCAAAGATAATACACTATATTAATTAAAACTGTATCTATTAAGTCAGCTAATTTTATAGCCATCAATCATTTGATTGACAAGTTTTTCAGCTGCCGTATAATGTTCATCTTTAAGCGCCCATCGTCTAGAGGCCTAGGACACTGCCCTTTCACGGCGGCAACAGGGGTTCGAATCCCCTTGGGCGTGCCAGTTTGCCAAACGGACAGATAAATCTTGCTTTATTTGCCCGTTTTTAATTAAAAACTCACTGGGAGAACACACCATGACCTTTGCTTATTTTACTTTGCTAATTTTTGCACTGCTCAACGTAGGTTGTGCGGCTTATGCTAAAAAACTAGCAGGTTTTACACCTGCAGACAACAAAAATCCACGTGATTTTATGGCGCATTTAACAGGAAAAGCCGCACGCCTTCATGCAGCACAATTAAATGGATACGAAACCTTTGCACCCTATGCAGCAGCCGTCCTTGTAGCACATGCTACGGGCGAAGCCAGCCAAGCTGCCATTAACTTTTTTACATTGGTATTCATTTTGACACGTATGGGTTATATTTGGTGTTATGCGCAAGATAAATCTGTATGGCGCTCTATCAACTGGGGCATAGGCTTATTGTGCATCATTGCTTTATTTGTTATTGCATTTTAATAAAAAAATTCAAACCTGTTTGAACCCTTTCAAACAGGTTTCTTTCGCTGATTAATAAATTAATTATAAAAGTTCTTTGTATGTTACACACACGTTATCTTTCTGCAGTTAGCGCGGTATTACTTTCTGGAATGTTGCTGTATTCTCCCTATAGCGAAGCGGTATTTATACGTGCCAATTGTGATTTACGCACACTCAATTTAAGTAATGCACAAAAATCACGCTTGCGCACATTACGCCAACATTACAAACGAGAAAGTGATAATGTGGTACAAGAAGCCCGAAAAAATCGTAACAAATCATCATCAGTTGTGGTTTTATTTGAAGAAAGCACTTTTGATATTGCTTATGCACGGCGTATCGCTCAAGAACACCACAATCCCACTATCACACAAACCATTGAAGAATTGCGCTTTTATCACGAAATGTATCAAATTCTTTCCCCTCAACAACGCAATATTTGGCTTGCACTGTGCGTGAAACAATAGAGACAATTGTTATATAATGTTCTTCTTTTGATTTCATTGTAAGTATTATGTCTAAAAAGAGTAAACAGGAACTAGAATACAATAAACTACACAAACGATTACGTCATGCAGTGGGCGATGCCATTAATGATTTTGGTATGATTGAAGAGGGTGACAAAATCATGGTGTGTTTATCAGGAGGCAAAGACAGCTATGCATTATTGGATATTTTACGTCAATTGCAAGCATCTGCACCCATTGATTTTGAATTAATCGCTGTTAATTTGGATCAAAAACAACCTGGGTTTCCTGAGGAGGTTTTGCCTAACTATTTAAGCAGCATCGGTGTACCATTTAAAATTATAGAAGAAGATACTTATTCTACGGTCAAACGTGTTCTAGATGAAGGTAAAACCACATGTTCTTTATGCAGCCGTTTGCGACGTGGTATTTTGTATCGCACAGCCAAAGAACTCGGTTGTACCAAAATTGCACTGGGTCATCATCGTGATGATATTTTAGCCACTTTATTTTTAAATATGTTTTATGGTGGAAAACTTAAAGCCATGCCCCCTAAATTGGTTTCAGATAACGGCGAACACATCGTTATCCGACCTTTAGCCTATGTAAAAGAAAAAGATTTAATCCAATACGCGCAACTTAAACAATTCCCTATTATTCCATGTAATTTATGTGGCTCTCAACCCAATCTACAACGCCAAGTTATTGGTGACATGCTTAAAGATTGGGATAAGCATTTTCCTGGACGCTTGGAAAGCATGTTTGCCGCATTGCAAAATGTCGCACCTTCACATTTGGCAGACAGCGATTTATTTGATTTTGTTAATTTGCAACGTGGTCAAAATTTAAAACATGGCGGGGATACCGCTTTTGACAGCGAAACCGTTTTTTTTGTGGCAAATGATGAAAACGGTGAGTCTCTGACAAAATTTAACAATACATCATGTGGCAATCAACCAACACAAAATGACAAAAAAGTAATTAATATTTTAGCAAGCAAACCCAAGGTGTCATCATGAAACGTTATTTAGTCGTGGGCTTAGGTAGCACTGGCATCAGTGTATTGCGCTATTTATCCTCTATTGGTGCATCTGCTGTGGGTTATGATGCACAACTATCCCCTAAACGCGCTGAGCAACTACAAAATGAATTCACAGCTTTCTCTTTTACATCCGCAGATTTAGCGCAAACTTTGCAACATTGCGATATTGCCATCTTAAGCCCTGGTGTATCACGTCGCTTACCTGAAATTGTCGCTTTTGAAGCATCAGGGGGGACGGTCACGGGAGATGTGGCTATTTTGTCGGATTTATTACGCGATACGTCTACCAAAATCATCGCCATTACAGGCAGCAATGGTAAAACCACAACCACTAGTTTGGTGTCACATCTATGTCAAAAAATGGGCTTAGACACCGTAACCGCTGGCAATATCGGTACACCTGTATTACAAGCATGGTTAGATCGAGCGGGCAAACCTGCAAATGTTTGGATATTAGAATTATCCAGTTTTCAATTAGAAACCACACCCCACTTGGCTGCAACAGCAGCAACTTGCTTAAATATATCAGAAGATCATTTAGACCGCTATCGTGATTTATTAGATTATGCGTACAATAAAGATGAAATTTTTAATGGCGCAAAAGTACAAATTCTGAACGCAGACGATCCGTTGTGCCATGCAATGAGTCGTCCTGAATCTGTCACGCATTATTTTTCTTTGCATAAAGCTTGTGATTTTTGGTTTGATGGTTTACAACTGATGCATAATCACACCTCTATTATGGCGCAAACCGAATTATTACTACAAGGCACACACAATATTGCCAATGTATTAGCAGCATTGGCTTTGTGCGAAGGTATAGGCTTAAAATCAAGCCAACTCATTCCTCATATTTGCAGTTTTAAAGGTTTGGCACATCGTGTGGAACTGGTTCGTGAAAAAAATGGCATACGTTTTATCGATGACAGCAAAGGTACCAATGTGGGTGCCACTTTAGCGGCCATTAATGGTTTAGATGGTCCAATGAGCTTAATTTTAGGGGGATTAGGCAAAGGGCAAGATTTTACTCCACTACGCCATGCTCTATCTAATAAAGTCGTGAGCATTCAACTCATTGGACAAGATGCCCCTAAGATTGCACAGGACTTGGCCAATTGTGGTATTCCCATGCATTTTCAGCCTGATATGCCAAGCGCGGTTCAACACGCTTATTTAGATACACCCAAAGGTGGAATTGTTTTGCTTAGTCCAGCTTGTGCCAGTATGGATATGTTTAAAAACTATGCACACAGATCGCAAGTATTTATTGAATCAATAGATTGTCTGTAAATTTTAACGGTTATTTATGAAGTTACTTTCTCCTTTTGTCTCTTGCTATCATGCAGTATTACACAGAATAGACAAAACCCTAGATCGAAATTTACTCAAAAATGGGGAAACTTACGATAGAACTCTATTATGGGTATTACTATGTTTACTTTGTCTAGGCTTAGTAATGGTTTACTCTGCTTCTGGCTCATCACGAGACATCTATGCTCATGGTAATCGCGCTTATTTTTTGATTAAGCAAATACAATTTGCATTAGGAGGTTTGCTATTATGTTTTGGTTTAATGCGTGTACCCATGTGGCGTTGGGAACGCTGGACAAAATATCTGCTAATAATATCACTGTTAATTCTATTTCTTGTTCCCGTTTTTGGTGAAACCATTAATGGCGCACGGCGTTGGTTATCCACGCCACTGGGTTTCAAAATCCAACCAAGTGAAACATTTAAGCTTATGACTATTATGTATATGGCTAACTTTTTTCGGCGCAAAGCTGATATTATGCATAATTATACCAAAGCGTTATTAGTCGGTATTCCCATTGCTGTTGGTTGTTTTGCCATTGGCCTAACACGTGATTTAGGTTCAATTATTGTTATTATGTCCCTTGCTCTAGGTTTGCTATTATTGACCAATATGCCCATTAAATGGCTTATGAGTGCCTTAGCTGGATTTATATTAACTGTTGCACTCTTGATATTGACTTCTAAATTTCGTATGCAACGTGTTATGCTTACTCTTCGTCCATGGGAAGATCCAAATGGAACCGGTTATCAAACATTAACGTCACTCTTATCATTTAATCGGGGGCAATTTTGGGGAGATGGCTTGGGTAGCGGTATTTTCAAACGTGGCTTTTTACCTGAAGCACATACCGATTTTATTTTAGCGGTGATTGGTGAAGAGTTGGGTATGGTTACGGTTATATTACTCATCATGATATATGTTTGGATTGTATGGCGGGCGTTTTCTATTGCTAAACAGGCATTAAAACTAGATTTGGCATTTAATTCATTTATTGCTACAGGCATAGGCTTATTAGTAGGCATACAAAGCTTTATTAATATTGGTGTTAACTTAAGTTTATTACCCAATAAGGGGTTAACCTTGCCACTTATATCCTATGGCGGTTCATCTTTAATTATTATGCTCATCGCATTTACCTTATTATTGCGCATAGATTATGAAAATCGTCGTAAATTACGTGGTTTTTGCGTTGCCGATCCCAAAGACAGTATGGAGATAAAAAAATTATGAGTAAAACTTTTCTATTAATGGCAGGTGGCACAGGTGGGCATATTTTTCCTGCTATAGCCGTAGCACAAGCACTGCAAAAACATGGGCATAAAGTTGTTTGGTTAGGCAGTGAAAATAGCATGGAAGAACGCATTGTACCTCAACATAATATTGAATTAGAACGCATTAACATGAAAGGCATACGTGGCAAAGGTTTATGGCGAAAATTAACCTCACCTTTTATGCTATTGCGTTGTGTGCGTCAGTGCAAAGACATCATTCAACGCCATAACATTGATGCTGTCGTGGGGTTTGGAGGATTTGTTACTGCTCCAGGTGGCTTGGCAGCAAAATGGTTAGGCCTACCCATTATAATACACGAACAAAACGCCGTTGCAGGCTTAACAAATAAACTGCTGGCAAAATATGCAGCCTGTGTATTGTATGCATTTCCCAATACCTTTAAACAATACCCTAATGGCTTGGTTGGTAATCCTGTGCGTGAAGAAATTACCCAACTGCCCGAACCAGAACAACGCTTTGCACAACGAGAAGGAAAGCTAAAAATTGCTGTGGTAGGGGGCAGTTTAGGTGCACAAGCACTTAACCACCTTTTACCTTCTGCACTAGCAAAACTGCCCCTTGAGCAACGGCCCATTGTATTTCATCAAGCAGGACGAGGACATCTAGAATCTTTGCAACAAGCTTATCAAAATGCGGGAGTAGAAGCCACCTGCGTGGAATTCGTGGAAGATATGCCAGCATTATATCGTGATAGTGATGTATTAATTTGTCGTGCAGGCGCATTAACGATTGCCGAATTAACTTGTGCGGGCATAGGCGCATTACTTATCCCTTTTCCTTATGCAGTTTGATGATCATCAACT
>CAKARD010000088.1 GCA_916720425.1 uncultured Kingella sp.
GGGCTGTTTTAATTTTATTCTATCCATTGAACGACCGTATCATAAGGCAGTCGTGATTTGGGTTTTATTTCACGGGCACGATAACCAAACGTTACCATAACAGATACACCCCATTCATCGGGATCAATAATATTATTTTTAGCTAAAATATGATTCACAGCAGCGTAATTAAAGCCTTCAATTGGGCAACTGTCAATGCCTATCATGGCTGCACCAGTCATCATATTTGCCAGTGCAATATAAGTTTGTTTGCTTGACCAATCAAATAAACTGCGTTCGCTAGTTAGTATGTTTATATCATTTTCTTGAAATTGTTTATATTTTTCTATAACTGGGATGGCATCTTCACCGATAAAACCGCGTCGTGCAATCACATTACGAATAAATTCGCTATCATAACGTGCGGCTTTTTTGGCTAAAATAACAACTAAATGACTGGCATCGTCAATTTGTGATTGCATGCCCCAAGATACAGGTTTGAGTTGTTCACGCAATGATGGGTTTTGTATCACAACAAAACGCCAAGGTTCGCTACCTATAGAGCTGGGTGACAATCGTCCCAGTTCTAAGATAAAATGAAAATCTTCAGCGCTAATTTTGCGTGTACCATCATAATGGCGTGTTGCTACACGGTTGCTAAATGCTTTGAAAATATCTTCTCGATTTAAGGTAAACATAGGGTGGTGTCCTAATATGGGTGAATGAATAGTAATGATACACTTAAAATGGTATAAAAAATGCCTGTATCTATATACAGGCATTCTATATTTACGCTTGTTTGCGTGCAGGTAATTTTTCTTTAATACGGGCTGCTTTACCTGTTAAGCCACGCAAGTAATAAAGTTTAGCACGACGTACATCACCACGACGTTTTACTTCAATTTTTTCAACATTGGGTGAATATAGTTGGAAAGTGCGTTCTACGCCCTCTCCACTAGAAATTTTACGTACGATAAAGTTGCTGTTTAAGCCACGGTTACGGCGTGCGATCACCACACCTTCGTAGGCTTGCAAACGACTACGGTTACCTTCTACCACACGTACGGATACAACTACGGTATCACCAGGGGCAAATTCAGGAATATTTTTGTTCAAACGAGTAATTTCTTCTTGTTCTAAAATGTTAATTAGGTTCATATTTTTCCTTAATATAATATGGATTATCCGTTGCTTTTGGTTTGGATTTTACGCAAAAGGCGGATTTCCTGTGGGAGTAAATTACGCTTCTCTAATAAATCTGGTCTGCGTATTAAAGTGCGACGCAGCGATTGTTCTAACCGCCATTCCGCTATCAATGCGTGATTGCCAGAAAGTAATACCTCCGGCACATTTACGCCTTGAAATTGAGCTGGACGCGTGTAATGTGGGCAGTCCAATAAACCATTAGCAAATGAGTCTTGTTCGGCAGAGGCTTTATCGCCTAAAACATTAGGAATAAGCCGTAACACAGCGTCCATTAACATCATAGCAGGTAGCTCTCCACCTGATACAACAAAATCACCTATGGTAATTTCTTCATCTACATAAGATAGTACACGTTCATCTATACCTTCATAGCGACCACATAAAATTACAAGATGTTTATATTGTGATAATGCTTGCACTTTTTGATGTGTCAGTGGTGTGCCTTGTGGACTCATGTAAATAATATGGGCATCAGGTTGTACTTGTTTGGCAAAATTGATCGCCTTATATAGGGGATCGGCCATCATGATCATACCAGGCCCACCACCAAATGGACGATCGTCTATATAACCGAGCTTGTTATCTGCAAATTGGCGCGGGTTAATAGCAGAAAATTGCCAAATGCCTTGTTGATGTGCTCTACCTATAACACCATGATAGCAAATACTGTCAAACATTTCGGGAAATAGGGTGATGGCTTGAATCCACATCAGTAATCTATACCCCAATCCACACGGATAGTATGATTGTGAGCCTCTACTTGTTCAATAAATTGTGCTACAAATGGGATCATTTTTTCACCAAATTCACCGTTGATAACTAAAACGTCATGCGCACCAGTTTCTAGTAGTTTGCTCACTTGTCCTAATAGAATGTTATCACGATTGTACACATTCATGCCTATTAAATCTGCCCAATAAAATTCATCTTCTTCAGGTTCGGCAAAATCTTGGCGATCTATATAAACAGTATAACCACGCAATAAGCAAGCGCTATCGCGATCATGAATATGGGCAAATTTAATGTGTAGTTCATCACCAGATAGCGTACTTTGCGCAATTTGTGCATCTAAATGATGATCACCTTTGACTAAATGCCATATGGGGTAAGCGAGTAGGCTATCGGCATATTCGGTATTAGGCTGAACTTTTACCCAGCCTTTGACACCAAACGCGCCTTTAATGTACCCCATTGCAATCCAGTTTTTTGTTTGACTCATTGATTAAGCTGCAATTTTTTGCTCTTTAACCAATTTAGCAACGGCTTCACTCACTTGTGCGCCTTGACTTACCCAGTGGTTTAGACGATCAGCAACAATACGTACACGTTCTTGTTTTTCATTGGCAATAGGGTTGTAAAAACCTAAGCGTTCAATAAAACGGCCATCACGACGATTACGGCTGTCTGTAGCTACAATGTGATAAAAAGGGCGTTTTTTAGAGCCACCACGGGCTAAACGGATAACTACCATAGTTTTAATTCCTTTAAAAATGGAAAAAGGTAAATATACAAAACCGTATATTTTAGTGTGATTTTGTCTGTTTAGGCAAGTATTTATTTTACTTTTTATTGGTTTATCAATTATGCTTTGAACTTTATAATAGTCGTGCTTGAGGGCAGATTTTAAGTTTGAGTGTTTCATCAGTTTTACAAAGGAATGATTATGCGACCACTAATTTGTCAAATTCGCTTAAATTATTTGCGTGATAATTATCAAATGCTTAAAAATAAACATAGGCATAAATTATTGGCAGTAGTTAAAGCCAATGCTTATGGGCATGGTGCAGTAGAATGTGCGCAGGCATTGAGTGATATTGCGGATGGGTTTGCAGTGGCTTATTTGCAAGAGGCAATCGAGTTGCGCGAACATGGCATAGTGCAACCTATTGTTTTGTTAGAAGGGGTGTTTGATGCTCAAGAATACGCTGATGTGGATAAATATGGCTTGTCGCCTGTGGTGCAACAGCAGGAACAATTAGAATGGTTGTTAGCGTATGATTGGAAAAATCCTGTTAATGTGTGGTTAAAAATGGATAGTGGTATGCATCGGGCGGGTTTTTTCCCGCATTATTATGCCGCTGCTTATACCGCTTTGCGCCAATGTGACCATGTGGGCGAAATTGTTAAAATGACACATTTTGCGTGTGCTGATGAATCCAATAATGATATGACTCAGCTACAAATCGAAACGTTTGATTTGGCATGTGCGGATTTGGTGGGCGAAGAAAGTATTGCTAATTCTGCGGCTATGTTGGCCTATCCTGAAGCAAGACGGACTTGGGGACGTGCGGGTTTGGCTTTGTATGGTATTGATCCGTTTGGTATGTTTGCGGGTAATTTAAAACCAGTCATGCGTTTAACTAGCCGTGTGTTTGCAGAACGTGTTTTGCAACCACATGAGCCGATTGGTTATGGGGCAAGTTTTTATACTAAACGTTCTACGCGTGTGGGCTTAGTGGCATGTGGTTATGGTGATGGCTATCCGCGTCGTGCTTCAAGTGATACGCCTGTGGCAATAGATGGTAAACGCAGTCGTGTATTGGGGCGTGTGTCTATGGATATGATGACGGTAGAATTAAACGATAGTCATGAAGGCATTGGCAGTGAAGTAGAGTTATTTGGCGATATCATTAATGTGAATGAAATCGCAACTGCTGCAGGGACGATTTCTTACGAGATTTTATGCAATATCAAGCGTGCTAAGCGTGAATATTTGTCATAATTATTTTTTGATGTGCGTTATGCTACTGTTGCTTTAACGGCATTGATTTTGGGTTGAGCAAGGTTGGGGCGTGGTGCGCGGCGCAACGCGCGTTCATCATAATAAAGAATAAAAATTAAATAAAACATGAAAATTTTGATTTTGGGTAGCGGACAAGTGGGTTCTGCAATTGCGCAAGAGTTGGCAATCATGCCAAACAATGATGTGACACTGGTGGATACTGATGAAAAGGCATTAAATAATGTGGGTAGCCGTTTGGATGTGCGTACACTGGTGGGCAATGGCTCTTCTCCCAAGGTGTTAGAAGAGGCGGGCGCGCGTGATATGGACTTGTTGCTAGCATTGACACGCAGTGATGAAACCAATTTGGTTGCATGTAAGCTGGCGGCAAAATTGTTTCATATTCCACAACGAGTGGTACGCGTGCGTGCTAGTGATTATTTAGAATACGGTACACATCATCATGATGAATCCGAAGAAATATTATCCGAAAGTTTGACGACATTTGATGTTACGGATTCTATTCACCCTGAACATTTGGTGACAGAACACTTGGTGGGTTTATTACATTATGTGCGTGCATTACAGGTGTTATCCTTTGCACATGATCGTGCCAAAATGGTGGTTGCGCAAGTGAATGAGGGGGATTGGATAGTTAATAAAAGTATTTTTCAGATTAGCGAGCAATTACCTGATAATATTGATTGTCAAATTTGTGCTATTTATCGTAATACACGCTTGATTGTGCCACAGCCAGAAACAGTGCTAGAAGAGGGAGATGAAATCACATTTTTGGTAGATAATAAATACATGGCCTCGGTGATGTATGTCTTGTTTCAATACAAAAAGTCTAATCATCGAGTGATGATTGCAGGTGGTGGCAGTGTGGGCTATCGTTTAGCTAAAAAACTAGACGATAAATTTAATATTAAAATTATAGAACATAATATAAATCGTGCTGAATGGTTGATAGAACACTTAGACAATACGCTGGTGTTGCAAGGTTCTGCAACGGATGAAGATTTGCTAAAACGTGAGTATATTGATGAGATTGATGTGTTTTGCGCCCTTACCAATGATGATGAGAATAATATTATGGCGGCATTATTGGCAAAAAGTTTGGGTGCAAAACGTGTGATTGCTATTATTAATCGTGCACGTTATGTAGATTTACTTACAGGTAACCAAATTGATATTGTGGTGTCACCCCATCAAATTACAATTGGTAGCGTATTATCTCATGTTCGTCGTGGTGATATTGTAGAAATTTATCCTTTGCGACGTGGTACAGCAGAAGCAATTGAAGTGGTGGTACATGGTGATAAACACACATCTTCTTTGGTGGGGCGGCGTATAGATGAGATTAAATGGCCATCGGGTTGTCATATTGTGGCCATTGTGCGCCAAGATGAGGTGATTATGGGGCGACGTGATACAAATAAAATCAAATGATCGTCATCTTGCAACACTTGATCATG
>CAKARD010000089.1 GCA_916720425.1 uncultured Kingella sp.
CCCCGGACACAAGGATTATGATTCCTCTGCTCTAACCGACTGAGCTAATTCGCCATACGTTAAAAAACTGGCATTATACTAGTAAAAATACATTCGTCAAGTTGGTAAAGGGGCTAGTTTGGTAACAATTTGTTTGGGTTGAATAAATTTTGCGGATCCAGTTGTGCTTTAATGGTTTTCATAAGCATAATTTCAGTTGCACTACGAACATGTGTTAACCAATGTTTTTTTAAACTGCCTATGCCATGTTCTGCTGCAATGGTTCCCTCGTGTGCTAAAACCTGTTGATAGACAATGCGATTAATATGATCTTCGTATTGATATATTTCATTATTTAGAATGTGGGGTAAAAAAGTATTGTAGTGTAAACTGCCATCACCTAAATGCCCAAATACAACTAATTTTATTTCAGGATAATGTTTAGATAAATCGGTGGCACAGCTTGCAATAAAATCTGCAATATGTGAAATAGGCATAGCAATATCATGTTTGATATTTGCACCCAATATGCGCTGGCTGGCGGAAATGTTTTCGCGTAATGCCCATAATTGTTTTTGTTCTTGTTCTGATTGTGCTAATACTGTATTATTCCATTGATTTTTATATAGAAATTCGCTTAGCAAGTCAACCAAATCTTGAATAATTAAGCTATCGCTCAATTCAATTAAAATATGCCATGGTGCTTGCACTGGGGGAGAGATCTGACTAAATTGTGCGGATAGCTGTAATGCAAAATCGCTTATTAACTCAAAGCTGCATAGGCGTTCATCAAATTGATTTTTTATTTGGGATAATAAGTGAACCGCTGATTTTATGTCAGATACGCCTATCCATGCGGTAGCAAGGGATTGTTGTGGCGCAAATAATTTTAGCGTTGCTCCAGTGATAATACCTAAAGTTCCTTCGCTGCCGATAAATAAGTGTTTGAGTTCGTATGAGGTTGTATTTTTGTGTAATGGTGCTAAATGTGATAATAATTCACCATTGGGTAGGACAATTTCTAGGCCTAGTACTAAATCACGCATTGAGCCATATCGTAATACATTTAATCCCCCCGCATTACAGGCAATATTGCCACCAATTTGACACGTTCCTTCACTGGCTAGGGATAGAGGAAAAAAACGCTGATGTTGTTGTGCAGCTATTTGAACTTGTTGCAATACGCACCCTGCATCGACGGTCATGCTGTTATCTGCAAGATTCACGGAACGAATCCGATTCATTCGACTCATATTTAAAATAACGCCATTATAAGCCACGCTTCCCCCTACTAAACCAGTATTACCGCCTTGAGGTGTAATACAAATATTGTGTTGTGTACAAAATCGTACTAAATTTTGTATTTGTTCTATGCTATCTGGCTGAACAACAACACAATTTTCACTGATATAACGTTTACGTTGGTCTAATAAAAAGGGAGAGGAATCTATAGGAAATGCGTTTGAAGGTAATAGTTGGCTTAGTTGATGACGTAATTTTTGAGTGGGCATGATTAATCATTAGAGAAACGAAACTGGGATTATAGCAAAGTTACGCTTAATGGAATAATAAGCTTGATCGCACGAAGAAGTTTCGGGATATAAGTGGTAAGTGAAACGTGGTGTATTTGATAAGCATATCCCGAATCTTTTGATATTTAGTTAACTATAAAGTTTGGGTGAATATCTTCCATTGTCCTTCTTTAATTTTTTGGTTGTATTGCATGGGTAATTTTACTTTTACGATATGATCGGTAGGCACATCGGCTTCATAATGACAAATAATCTGTTTGTGTTCGTCAAATAAATACCAGCACACACGTTGAGCTTTGGGATCATCAATATGAATATTAACATCATACGCAGCGTCAATCATGCCGATATGAAAATAGGGTAATCGTTCGGTTTCACCAATGGGATAATCTACGGGGAAAGGATGGCTGTTTTTATCAAGTGCAAAAGTATCATGTGTTAAAACACTTTGGGCAACGGTGTTCCAAATAGCATTGCGCAAAAATTGTTGATCTATAGTTTTGTTTTTGATCCGAAAAGTGCTATTGATGATATGGTGGCGTAAATGGGTTAAGATGCCACCACAACCGCCCCACATTCCAGCTAAAATTAGTTCTGTGTGTTCTAGGCTATCACGCATAATATGAAAATGTTTGCCTGATAGAAGCCATTCGTCTACTGCTGCACGTTCTTTATGGTTAAGCAAAGAATCGGCATCGCGCACAATAAAACGTTTAACATGGGGATCTTCTGCAACTAAAAATCGCCAAAATAAACCATTTAGATCATCTCCTGTCATGTCTATAATTTGTGCTTCATGTTGCATAAGACGTGTGATGATATGTTGTGGTACGGTGTTATCTACATAAAAACGGCAAGTCCATTCAGGATAAATTTGCTTGGTAAGGCGTGCATTGATAACAGCAATCTCGCAATAGCGTGGTAAATCACCAAAAAGTGAAAAACTAATGATATTTTCGGTGGGATTGGAACTTAATGGCGGTGCGGGAAAATGAATAGGCATGGGAGGACTCCCAATCTCAGCAACGGTGGTTAAACGTTGTTCTATGGCACGTCGACCATAATATCGACCTTCTTCAAATCGGTTGGTTACCCAGCAAGTTTGAACCAACATATCATAAATTAATGCTTCACGGTGCGCTCCATTGATGTCTGCGTGTTTTAGGGCTAAATGGGCAATGCGATAGGCTTCTTCTAGATTGCCCATGCGTATTTCCATTAATGCTAAGTCAGTATACGCAATGGGGTGGTGTGGCACATATTCTAATACTTGCAAAATCGTTTGTTTGGCTTGTTGGTATTCTTGGCGGTCAATATGATAACGTGTTTGTTTCTCTAGTTCTTTAAGTTTTTGATTTAGTTGTTCTATATCTATCATGGGTGTTTTCCTGTTTCAATATAAATGGCGCGTGTTTGTGTCCATGCATTTATTGCGGCATGATATTGTGCTTGTGGTATGCAGACGGTTAGGCGACAGTCTAACTGTAAATCCTGTTTTAAAATGGTTGCTTGGTGATTTTTAACAATGCGTAAAGCCTCATTCAAATGGGTATAATCACAACGTAATTGAATGGTTTTTTCTATGTTTTTTTCTATAATGATTGCGTTTGCTAATGCCATGTTCGTGGCGGTTTTGTAAGCGTGAATTAAACCTGGTACTCCCAATAGTGTTCCACCAAAATAACGTACCACTACGACTAAAATATCGGTTAATCCAAATGAATCAATTTGTCCTAAAATGGGACGGCCTGCACTCCCGCTGGGTTCTCCATCATCGTTTGCGCGAAATAGATTGCCATCTGTGCCTAAGCGATAAGCATAACACCAATGTCGCGCTTTGTGATGTTGTTGACGCAGTGCTCCTATTAAGGGTTTGGTATCGTTAATTTGGTTAATGGGATAGGCAAAAGCCATAAAACGACTGCCTTTATCTTTAAATTCAGCTTGATTGGGTTGAGATAGGGTTTGGTAGGTATCGGTCATGATAGGGAGAAGATGAATAGATAGTGGATTAAATTGAAACCTGTATAGTATGGTTTAATTTTTAATCCACTCTAAATAAGATTATGATAAAAAAGCTATTTAATGATTTTTTAATGCTTCAGTGAGTTGTGGAACAATGTCAAATAAATCGCCCACTATACCATAATCGGCTATTTTGAAAATAGGTGCATCTGGATCTTTGTTAATAGCGACAATGGTTTTGCTATCTTGCATGCCAGCAATATGTTGAATGGCACCAGAAATACCAATAGCAAAATATAATTCGGGTGCAACAATTTTGCCAGTTTGTCCTACTTGAATATCATTGGGTGCGTATTCAGCATCTACGGCAGCGCGTGAAGCACCTATAGCGGCCTTTAATTCATCTGCCAACGGCGTTAAAATTGCATTAAATTGTTCTTTGCTGCCCAAAGCACGCCCGCCAGATACAACAACACGTGCTTGAGTTAATTCAGGGCGATCGCTGGTATTGAGTGTTTGTTTGATAAAACGACTTAATTGTTTGGGTGCGGTGGGTTCTATAGAGACAATAGGAGCGGGATTATCACCCAATGTGGCAGCAATAAAAGCACTAGATCGTATGGTCAAGACTAATTTAGGCTCTTGAGTTTCTACGGTAGTCAATATATTGCCAGCATAAATGGGGCGTACAAATGTATGCGTATCAATAATAGCGGTAATATCCGAAATTTGTGAGCAATCCAACAATCCTGCTACACGTGGCAGGATGTTTTTGCCTTGTGCGCTGGCAGTGGCAATGAAGTGGGTATATTGCGGAGCAAGTGATATGATTAATGGAGCGATTTCTTCAGCTAAGGCGTGTGTAAAATGAGGGGCTTGAGCCAGTAATACTTGGGCTACGCCATGAATTTTGCTGGCTTGCTGTGCAACAGATTCGCAATGATTGCCTGCAACCAAAATATGTACTTCGCCCAGTTGTTGAGCTGCACTGACTGCGTGTAAGGTAGAAGCGATAATATTTGAGCCGTTATGTTCGGCAAGAACTAATACAGTCATGATGTTTCCTCTTAAATAGCGTGAATGGCGGAGAGTTTTTCAATTAATTGTGATACGGTAGAGACTTTTTCTCCTGCTTGACGGGCTTGGGGTTCTGCATAATGACGAATATTTAGGCGATTTTCAGGCGTTATGCCGAGTTGCTCTGGGGTTGTTTTTTCTATATTTTTTTTCTTAGCTTGCATGAGAGCCGGCAATTTTACAAAACGAGGTTCATTTAAACGTAAATCTGTACTAATGACGGCTGGCAAGGTTAAAGCTAGGGTTTCAAGCCCACCATCTATTTCGCGAGTAACGATAACTTCGTCTGTATTGAGTTCTACTTGACTGGCAAAAGTGGCTTGGGGGGCATCAAGCAAGGCGGCTAACATTTGAGCTGTTTGGTTGGCATCATCGTCAATGGCTTGCTTGCCCAAAAAGATTAATTGGGCCTGTTCTTGTTTGACTAGCTGCTTGAGCATTTTGGCTACAGATAACGGCTCTAATACTGAATCGGTTTCAACATGAATGGCGCGATCGGCACCCATGGCTAAGGCTGTGCGCAGTGTTTCTTCACATTTTTTTTCACCCAAAGAGACAGCAATGATTTCACTAATTTTACCGGATTCTTTTAGGCGTACAGCTTCTTCTACCGCAATTTCGTCAAATGGATTCATAGACATTTTTACATTGCCAATATCCACATTTGAACCGTCTGCTTTAACGCGTACTTTTACGTTGTAATCCACAACACGTTTGACTGCAACAAGTGCTTTCATTATTGTTTCCTATTTTTGGGTTAAAAATAATATTATTTTAGCTGTTTTAGCGTGGGATAGTGGATTAAATTTAAATCA
>CAKARD010000090.1 GCA_916720425.1 uncultured Kingella sp.
GCAATATCAAATTCATAACCTGCTGCTTTGAGTTTGCGCCCTGCTTCTTGCGCTTCAATAATGCCTTGCTCACTCAATTTTACATCGCGCCAACCTGTAAATAGATTTTTGGCATTCCATTCACTCAATCCATGACGAATAAAAACCAATTCCATAATATCTCCTTAAATAAATGAGTTAAAAGATAGATAGTAGCGTATTTTTTCCTTATCTGATACAGATTTTATTGTAATATTGAAAGGATACCTAAAAAAGCGCAAAATACATACTTTGTGGACTATTTCTAGGAACGTGCCATGAGTCATACCTTACACCCTCAAACTCTTGCTATTCGTGGTAGCAAAGAACAAACCCAATATAACGAACATCATCAAGCCTTATTTTTAACCAGTAGTTTTATGTTTGATAGCGCACAAGATGGTGCCAATTTATTTGCCAAGAAAAAACAAGGTTTTACTTATTCTCGCACCATGAACCCCACCGTTGCCGCTTTTCAAAAGCGGATTGCGCAATTAGAACATGCTCAAGCAGGCATTGCCACCGCAACGGGCATGGCTGCCATCCAAGCGACTTTATTAACCTTTTTAAGTGCGGGCGATCATTTAATCAGTAGTCGCAGTTTGTTTGGTACCACAGCTGGATTTATTACAGGACATTTAATGCGCTTTGGTATTGAGGTCACATTCGTTTCACAAACCAATGTTCAAGAATGGAAAAATGCCATTCGTCCTAATACCAAAATGTTATTTTTAGAAACCCCTTCTAACCCTTTAGGAGAAGTCGCGGATATTGAAGCTTTAGCACAATTGGCACACCAGCATCATGCGTTATTGGCAGTAGATAATTGTTTTTGCTCCCCTGCTGTACAACAACCTTTGCGTTTTGGTGCCGATTTATCTATTCAGTCTGCCACTAAAGCCATTGATGGACAAGGACGGGTATTAGGCGGCATTGTATGTGGTAATACCGAGTTAATCCAACAAATAGCCATGTATGTTAACAGCGCAGGCATTATTTTATCGCCATTTAATGCATGGTTATTGTTAAGTGGCGCAGAAACGTTGCTTTTACGCACGCGTGAACAAAATGCTGCCACCCTTAAAATAGCCCAATGGTTACAACAACAAGCACAAGTTGAAACGGTTTACTATTCAGGTTTACCCGAAAATCCCCAACGTGCCTTAGTAGAAAAACAACAAAATGGTGGTGGTGCTGTGTTAGCGTTTTCAGTTAAAGGGGGACAAGATGCCGCTTGGCGCATTATCGATCGTGTGCAAATTTTCTCCAAAACTGCTAACTTTGGTGATGTTCGCTCTACGATTACTCACCCATGGACCACCACACACGGTAGAATGTCTCCCGAGGACAAACATGCTGCAGGTATTAGTGAGGGTTTGATTCGCTTAGCGATTGGTTTGGAACATGTAGATGATTTGATTTGGGATCTACAACAAGCGTTAGATGAGACGGTATAAATCATGCATGATGATTTAGAATACAACCGTCAACGAGTTTTAGCATATATTGCTCAAGCCGAACATACCGCTCAACGCACACCCAATAGTGTGCGTTTGGTTGCGGTAAGCAAAACCTTTCCTGCTGAGGATATTCGTGTTTTATATCAACACAATCAGTATGATTTTGGAGAAAATTATATTCAAGAATGGTATAACAAAATCAAACAATTACGCGATTGTACAAATATTATTTGGCATATGATTGGACATGTTCAATCCAATAAAAGTCGTATCGTAGCAGAATATGCTCATTGGTTACACACCTTAGACAGCATCAAACTGGCAACACGACTAAATGCACAACGTCCCAAGCATTTGCCACCACTTAATGTATTAATAGAAATCAATATTGCCCAAAATCCCGATAGACACGGCATCATGCCTGCTGAATTATTACCCTTAGCGCAACAAGTCAGCCGTTTACCCCATTTGCGTTTGCGCGGTTTAATGTGTGTTGCCAGCAATACGCAAGATCAAGGTATTTTAAAAACGCAATTTAGGCAAATGTACCAACAATTACAAACTTTGCAAAACATTGTACCAATAGCAGATACGCTTTCTATGGGCATGAGTGGTGATATGAACCTGGCAATTGAATGCGGCACAACCATGGTACGCATAGGCCGCGCCATTTTTGGTAAACGGAATTATTCTAATGAAACATGATTTCAGCCGCGGTATGCGTGAGGTTAGTCCCATCCTAACAGGAATCCTCCCTTTTGCTTTGATTTTGGGTGCACAAGCAGGACAAAAAGGCATGAGCGCATTAGAAGTTCCCATGATGATGGGTTTGAATTTTGCTGGTGGCTCAGAATTTGCCGCAGTAGGATTATGGGCTCAACCTCTACCTGTGCTACTAATTTGGGCCATGACGTTTATGATAAACAGCCGCCACATTTTGATGGGGGCAACCATGGTAAAATATTGGGGTAATTTACCACGTAAAAAAATTTGCCTAGCATTATTTTTTATGACAGATGAAAGTTGGGCGTTAGGCATTGCGGATGCCCAACGACATCAAAAATTCAGTTTCGCATATTATTTTGGTGTTGCGTTATCGTTATATATTGTGTGGGTCTTATTTGGCTGGTTGGGGGCATTAATTGGACCACAATTAGGCAATTTAGAACACCTAGGGTTTACTATGGCTTTTCCTGCTGTGTTTTTGGTATTAATGCGTGGTATGTGGCGGGGAATGCGTGCAGCGCGTCCATGGCTAGTGAGTTTAATTGTTGCTGCCTTAGTCTATCTATGCTTGCCTCATAGCGGTTGGTATGTAATAGTGGGTACTTTAGCAGGATTAATCTACAGTTATTTTTGGTCAGAATGAGGTATTATATTATATGATTTCTTGGATCTCATTTATCACGATTATTGGAATGTTATGTATTACCTACAGCACACGACTTATCGGCTTTTTTCTGCTCAAAAATCGCACATTGAGTCCCAAGATGGCTCATGCGATGGAAGCTGTGCCTGGTTGTGTATTAATTTCGGTTATCGCACCACACTTTGTTTCAGACAAACCTTATGAACTTATGGCTATGGTGATTACCTTATTTATGGCGGCGCGATTTTCTATGTTATCTACGGTTATTGTGAGTGTGGCATCATCGGGTATTTTGGGCTACATTTTTCGTTCTATTGGTTTTGTCTAACCCACGATAACCAAGCGCGAAATAAACTCTCTTGACCAGCAGCAATCACCGAACGTTGAAACACATGTTGGCCACTCCAAAAATCATCACCTTCTAAGGTAGCCATTTCTCCTCCTGCTTCTTCCAAAATCAAAGCACCCGCAGCATAATCCCACAAATTTTGCCCACCATGAACATACACATCATAACGTCCTGCCGCTAAATAACACCAATCTAGTGTACTGCTACCCATGCAACGCAACGTACCAAATGGTGCAAAGTGATTAATACTATTACTCAAACGCGCTGAACGCAAACGCCTAATTTCCACGCCCGCTATCGCTTCACGTAATTTTTTAGCGACATGGCGCAAAGGCAATTTTTGACCATTCAAAAATGCCCCTGCACCCTGCACTGCATAAAAACATTCATTGGATACAGGATTATAAATCACGCCCATTTGTGTTCGACCCTGCACCACAAACGCCACAGATACGGCAAAGTGTGGAATGCCATTAATAAAATTATTCGTTCCATCAATCGGATCAATAACCCACAGCCCATCATTGGCAAATGACCATAAATGGCGTTGTTCAGCTGCCGCCATTTCTTCTCCCAATACAGGCACATCAATAATGCGCATTAACTCATGTGACAATGCTGTTTGTACGGCCACATCCGCTTGCGACAACGCACTACCATCTGCCTTACGCAAACGTTCTGTATTCAAAAAAAATGGCATCATTTCTTGTTGCGCTACTGTTTTTACCTTAGCGCATAGCGTTTCTATTAATTTCATTATTTGATTATTTGCTACAATATCGGGATAATTTTACCATTATTATATCGTGAATGCGCGTTGCACCACGCACTAAGCTGTATTGCCCCAACCTTTTATAAGATTAACCCCCATGCCCCGTTTTTATTTACCCCAATTATTAGCTATCAATGATACGCTAAGCCTACCGCTCAATATTGTTCGCCACATCCAAGTATTGAGGCTAAATCCACCACAGAACATTATCTTATTTAATGGTGATGGTTACGATTATCGTGCTACCTTAACAGAAGTAGGCAAACGCTATGCTACGAGCCAAATTCTTGAACGAACAAGCAATAATAATGAAAGCCCCCTTTTTATCACTTTAACCCAAGCCTTATCCAGTGGTGAACGCATGGATTTTACCTTGCAAAAGAGTGTAGAATTGGGTGTAAATTGTATTCAACCCATTATTAGTGAACGCAGTACACGTCTGCCTCATGAACGTGCTGAAAAACGACTGCAACGCTGGCAAGATATTGTTATTGCCGCTTGTGAACAAAGTGGTCGCGCCATCATTCCTCAAGTCTTACCTATTAAGCACTTAACGGAACATTTACAACAACTACCCAGCGACCAAACTCATTTATTAATGTCCCTTAATCACTCACAACGATTAAACCAAATCCCCCCAACCAAAAAAATCAATTTATTGATTGGTTCAGAAGGGGGGTGGTCAGATAAGGAAGAACAAGCCATATTATCTGCAGGCGCACAAGCCATTAGCTTAGGGAAACGCATTTTGCGTACAGAAACAGCTTCTTTAGCCACCATTGCCATCATACAAAATCTATGGGGCGATTTTTAAATCTATCATTTACATTATTTTGAAAGAATACCATGTCTAATCAACGCATCATTTATGGCTTTCACGCCATCAACGCACGTTTATGGCAAAATCCCCATTCTATTAATGAACTCTATGTTTTAGAAAATAAAACTGATAGTCGAATGCGCGATATGCTCACCAAAGCGCAACAAGAAAACGTATCCATTCATTTTGTTAATGCTGAACGCTTGCATGCCATGAGCAAAGGCGCACGACATCAAGGTGTCGTCGGCTTTATTGATGCATCAAAAAATCACATTCACCTAGAAGATGTGTTAGAAAATTTGCAAGATCCTCCTTTTTTTCTGGTATTAGATGGTATTACTGATCCGCATAACTTGGGAGCATGTTTGCGTACTGCTGATGCCATGGGCGTACACGCTGTTATTGCACCCAAAGATAAAAGCGTGGGTTTAAATTCAACAGTAAGCAAAGTAGCCTGTGGTGCCGCTGAAGTAATCCCATATATCACCGTTACCAATTTAGCACGCAC
>CAKARD010000091.1 GCA_916720425.1 uncultured Kingella sp.
CCAATACCATCCCCGCTCGGCAGACAAACTCATTTCACCGTCGAAGCCACGCACAGTGTAGCGTCCGCCGATGGCCAGTTTGTCTTGAGATGTGAGCAGCGTTTTGTTCCATTGGGCATGAATGAAAGTGTCGTAGGCAAACAGCTGTTTACCGATTTGAAAAGGAAGGTTCACATCAACCGATGCTGTCCAAATTTTCATACGTGATGTGCCTTCGTTAAAAGCTTCTTCGGGGGCACGCAGCGCATCTTTCATGCCAGTACCGCGTTTATATTTCAACTTAAAATCTAGCATACCGCGACCGATGTATTCTTTGTGGGAGAGTTCGGCCAACCAACCTGCAGTTTTGCGCCGTTGTACCATCAGTTCGGCATCGTCAATATAGCTTTTTGTTTCCCTTGTCCACAGTTTTATACCGAAATAAATTTTGCGTTTTGCATCACGATACAACAGGCGGTTGAAGCCAAAATCAGTATTGTAACTTTTCCCATTATAGTCATAGACTTCCGATAATCCAGCAACGGCCTGATGGTAACGGTAGCCGTTATGATTGAATGCCCATGTCCATTTGCCAAAAGGGACTGAATAATGTATGGCGTAATTGTTCGATCCCCCTTCTTTGCGATGGCCGTCAAAACTTTTCTCATTGGGCGTGCTGCCAATGGAACGTCCATAATTTACATAAAACATATCACTCAGGCCAAAAGGATTGTCGCCAGAGAGAGTGATGTTTCCTTGGTATTTCCCCGTTGCTTTACTGCCTGAATTATCCATACCCACAATCATACGGTAGGGCAGCAGGCGTTGCCGCCATTGCACCACAACATCACTTTGATTTGGTTCACCCTCTACAGGCACGATTTGGATATCGGCTTCCGCTGTCGGGAGACGTTTGAGATTTTCCAGTCCTTGTTCCAAATCACGCAGATTCAATAGATTGTCCGAGCGGGTGGGAAATTTGTTTTGGAACGCTGCAATACGTCCTGCATGGGTTTGAGCATCGTTAGACCGATCGATTTGTATGGAGCGCAGATAGCCTGGCATCAGGGTTAATTGAAGCTTGCCACTATTCAAATCCTGCGGTGCAGCCAAAATACGAGTTGTGGTATATCCTTTGTCTATTAAAGCATTTTGTGCCAAAGACATGATTTTATTGATGTCGCCCGCATGCAAACACTTGCCGGGAACAAAATGTGTTTGGCGCAAGGCATGGTTGAGTGCAAATTGAAATTTAGTGGCTTCTTCACCCACCAATTCCACCTCAGAAATAGGAAAGCATGGACTCTCTTCATTCGAATTGGCACTACCTGCCTGTGTTGCCATCTTCTCTCTAACCGTATCCGCATCATCCAAACGCACATCTTGTTCAGGCAACATCTGTTCACGCAGTTGCTTCTCCCGTTGACGTTGGAGGATATCTTGTTGTTGTGAAACCGTTTCGGGTGCAGGAGCGGCTGATGTTGGTACAGGAAAGGCGGCCATCAATGATAGAAATAATACTGATAACGGATGAAATGTAGTTTGGGAGAAAATGAAGGGTTTCATAAAATTAGTCTAAGTAAAGTAATATAAATGGACAATTATAGCAATGAACAAAAAATCTGCCATGCTTATGTAATAAAATATTCCGCACAATGAGAATGGCTTTCAAGATTCGGTATTGTTATCAATAGATTGTTCGTTGGCAACACCAAATCTTAAAAAGTTCGTTTTTATCATGAATCACATATTTCTAATACTTGCTTTAATTTACTAAACGAGCCTAAGAAAAAAGCCTAAACGACTGTTTAGGCTTAGGGAATATTGGTGGGTCGTGAGCGATTCGAACGCTCGACCAACGGATTAAAAGTCCGCTGCTCTACCGACTGAGCTAACGACCCTGAAAGATTAATTATCCCAATAACAAAAATATTTGTCAAGTTTTTTAGAATAAATCATGGGTGGCATCATTATGATTGATGGGTGCTTTCTCAGAACGCGGTGTAGATTTGGGCTGTTCACGTGGTGTGACATTAATAGGTTTAAGCTCTTTTTCACCCTTGTTGTTTGTTTCAGTAGGCTTGGGTTTGGGAGTAACATTGGTGGGTGTGAGTTCTCGTTCACTCATGGTGCTCTCTTTAGGAATGAGAGGTGTTTCTGTATGGGTTTTTTGTTCGTTACTTTTTTTGCTAGATTTTTTACTGGGTGATGGGGAATTCGTTAATATAGCTGGTGTATGGAGTTCTTCCTCATTTATCGTTGTGCTTTCAAAAGCAGCAGAAGAAGTAGAAGGCGTAGTGGACGCGCTCATCGGGGTTGTTTTAATATTTTGTGCCTCACTGGCGGTGAGTGCGCTACTATTGGGTGGTATATAATTGACGCAAGGGGCGGAAGCTTCAATAAGTTGAGTTGCTGCAGCTGTGCGTTCGGGTGTGCTAATCACGGTTAGATAAAGTGTGATTAACAAACCAATTACGATAAATACGCCTACTACTAATAAAGTAAGCATAACTTTGCCAAAAGTAATGCTGCGTTCTTTTTTGTGTGTCATAGTCATTCCAAAATTAAGATGGCTTTAAATATTATTGAATCATATTTGCTGGCGTGATAGTGTTAGGATAGTTTTCGAATAGGGTTACCACTTGCAATACATCAGGGGTGGTACTAACGCGTGCGATGACTGCTGTTTGTTGTGCGGGTGTGAGTAATCCCATTAAATATACCACTCTGTTAAATGTAACCACTTTAACTTGCCCTGAATACATGCCTGATATGCCCAATAATCTGCTGCGCACCTTGGTTGTAATCCATGTGTCGTTATTGACCGCAGAGAGGGTGCGTTTTGTGGGAAAAATTTGAATATAGTTATATATGGCTTGCATGTTTTTTTCGCTGCGTGCGGCTTGTTCTGCTAGTTGACGTTCAATCTCATTTTGCACTTGACCTACTAACAAAATACGGCGATCATAGCTCACCACGGATATACTGGCTTGAGTGTCGGGATTTTGTCTTTTAATCAGGGACATAGCATTGTTTTTAACACGCAATTCCATGACTTCGTCATCGGCTTGTGCGCCTGTGCTGCGGCGATTGAGTAGAGAGTCTGCACCCACGGCTATGGCACCACCTATTACTGCAGCAGCACAACCGCTTAATATACTGGATACAAGGACAACACAAAGAACTTGATTAAGTGGTTTCATTTTAATAACTCCTTGTTTTATATACCTTCAGTTAGCATGGTATCAATACAATCGCACAAAGCATGAATCAATAAAATGTGTACTTCTTGTACTCGTGCAGTGCGCGGATAAGGGACATTGAGTAATACGTCATCATCTTTAAGTATGTTGGCGATTTTGCCACCATCTTTGCCAGTAAAAGCCACGACTTTCATGCCACATTCATGGGCAGCAGCAATGGCTTCTATTACATTACCTGAGTTGCCAGAAGTAGAAATCGCCATTAGTACATCACCTGCGCGCCCCAATGCCCGTACTTGTTTGCTAAATATATGCTCAAAGCCATAATCATTGCCGATAGCAGTGAGTGCTGATGTGTCGGTAGTTAGAGCAATGGCTGCCAATTCCATGCGTTCTTTTTCAAAGCGTCCTGTCATTTCGGCAGCAAAATGTTGGGCATCAGCGGCAGAGCCTCCATTACCACAAGCTAAAATTTTACCGTCATTGGCTAAAGCATTAAACATGAGTTGTGCTGCTTGTGCAACGGATTCGGTTAAAACAGATTGTGCTTGTTGTTTGGTACGTATGCTTTCTTCAAAGTGTGCGTGTACACGTTCTTGTAAAGTCATGGTGTTATCCTGTGAGATTATGTATCCATTGGGGCGATTGATTACCTTGTAATAATATCGCATCAAGGCGACACATTCCTGTATGTGGGTAAAGATATAAATAATATTCAATACTGCGTTGTAGTTTAGCCAGTTTGCTGGGTGTGATGCTATAGGCTGCGCCACCATAAGTTAAGTTTTTTCGATATTTAACTTCAATGAATAATAGTTGGTTGTCTTGTTGCATGATTAAATCAATTTCACCAAATGGACAATGCCAGTTTTGAGCAATTAAAACGCAACCTTGGGTTTGTAAAAATGCCAGTGCGCGTTGTTCAGCAGCTTGTCCGATGGGGTGATTGAGTTTCATAAATGTTTTTGTGCGCGTTGTTCGGTTAGAGTTAGAGCAATTTTGTTGCGTACGTATAATAGTTCCGCATCTTGGCTATGGGTGGCTAGATAACGCCCTGATTGTGCCAAGTTTAAATAGTTTTGTGCTGTGGGCATTTGATTGACTCCTGCAAAATATTTCTGTGATTGAACCAGAGCAAAAGCATTGCCAATGCCGTAAATTTGGCTGGGATTAAATGAGGTGGGAATGCTGATATCTTGCCATTTTGCTACACCATAGTCGCTCAAACGTGTTTGGGTGTGGGTATCAAAAAACGCAAAAAATACCTCACCCATACGTGCATCTGTAGCAGCCAGTACACAAACATGATTGGGTGCCAGAGAAGCCACGGCATCTTGGCAAGGAACGCCAATTAAGGGAATATCAAATGGCGTGGCCAAACCTTGTGCAATGCCTAAACCAATGCGTAAACCCGTAAATGCGCCTGCACCTTGTGCATAGATTATCGCACCCAAATCAGCAATATGTGTGTTAGATTGGGTGAGTAAATGGGCAATTTGGGGCAAAATATATTCCGATTGTTTGCTGCCTACTTCTTGGTGAAAGTGCCATTGTTGATCATTTTTGTTTAATGCTAATGACAAAAATGATGTGCTGGTGTCTATGGCTAAAATAGGGCGAGAAAAGTCGGCTTGCATGGTTTTATATGATCTAAAAATTGGAACAAATTATAACACGGTAAACTTAACTGTTGCGGTTTTAGCGTGGTGTGCGGCGCAACGTGCGCTCATTAACTAGAATAAATAATCTTGTTCTAATGCGATTAAATCTTCTAGTGTTTCACGACGGCGGATAAGTTGTGCTGTGTTGTTTTTTACCAACACTTCAGCTGCACGAGGACGTGTGTTATAGTTGCTTGCCATGCTGGCGGCGTAGGCTCCTGCACCGTGTATCAGTAATAAATCACCTTCTTGAGCACAGAGGGTACGATCTTTGGCTAAAAAATCACCCGTTTCACAAATTGCGCCAACAATATCGGCCGTGATGGGTGAGGCTGTGGTGTTGCTAATATTTTCAATGTAATGATAGGCTTGGTATAAAGAAGGGCGCATGAGATCGTTCATAGCAGCATCGACAATGATGAAGTTTTTGTCTTCGTTATGTTTGATGT
>CAKARD010000092.1 GCA_916720425.1 uncultured Kingella sp.
TGGAACGCAATTTAATATGCTCTTCTGTGGTTTCAGGCGCGTAGTGTTGTATGGTTTTTAAAATTTCATGGCTAAAATCAGGATGATGCGAACCCATAATTTTTAAGTCAAAGTTTGTCGGAAATTCAATTAAAGTTGTTTTTTGTTCGGTCATAATGCTTTCCTTGTATTCTATTTACCATGAACATATGTTGCGTTAGGTACGCGACCAATATGCAAGATATGTTCATAGTTTCATATAGTCAATCCTATTTAAATCAATGCTACCACCCAATCAGTAACGCTCTCCAGCATAGCGGGGATCTGTGCAACGTCCGTGCCGCCTGCTTGTGCCAAATCAGGACGACCGCCACCTTTACCGCCGACTTGTTCCGCCGCAAATTTTACCAAATCGCCAGCTTTCACTTTTGCTGTCAAAGGTTTAGAAACACCCGCACACAACGACACTTTGCCATCGTTCACCGCCGCCAACAACACAACCGCTTTATCGGATTTACCTGTCAAATCGGTTACGATGTCGCGCAATGCACTCGCTTCTGCGTCAATTTGTGCCACAACCAAACTTGCTGCGCCCAAGTCTTTAGCGTTGTCCAACAATTTTGCGCCTGCGTGTACTGCTAATTCCGCTTTGGCTTTAGCCAATTCTTTTTCTAACGCTTTGGTTTGATTGGCATTGGTTTGAATTTTGCTTAACACGTCTTTTTCGGTTTGCGCTTTGACTTCGCTAATGATGTTTTTCAACAGCATTTCTTGATTTTGCGCCCAACGCAAAGCGTTCAAACCCGTAATGGCTTCCAAACGGCGCACACCAGCCGCAATGCCACTTTCAGAAATGATTTTGAACAAACCAATATCGCCCGTACGCGCAACGTGTGTACCACCACACAATTCGGTAGAAAATTCACCCATTTGTAACACGCGCACTTCATCGCCGTATTTTTCGCCAAACAACATCATTGCGCCTGTTTTTTGCGCGTCTTCCATGCTCATAATGTTGGCATCAACCACCACGTTTGCCAAAATTGCGGTATTGACGCGGCGTTCTACTTCGGCGATTTCTTCAGGTGTAATGGCTTGATTATGCGAAATATCAAAGCGTGTGCTTTCGGCGGTAATCAGCGAACCTTTCTGTTCCACATGGCTGCCCAACACTTCGCGCAAGGCTTTGTGCATCAAGTGGGTTGCGCTGTGGTTGCGCATATTGGCATCGCGAATGTCGTTATCAATTTCGGCTAACACGCTGTCGCCCACTTTCAGGCTGCCTGAAACTTGTACGCCAAATTGTCCAAATACGGCGGCTTTGATTTTTTGCGTGTCGCGTACTTCGAAGCGGTTTTCGCCTGCCAAAATATAGCCCACATCGCCCACTTGACCGCCACTTTCGGCGTAAAACGGTGTTTGGTCTAATACAATTGCGCCTGTTTCGCCTTCGTGCAATTCGGTTACGGCTTCGCTGTCTTTGTATAAAGCAATGACGGTTGCGTTGACTTTTCGTTCAGAATAACCTTTAAATTGTGTATCTTGACCGTTGTAATCCAATTGCGTGTTGGCTTTGAAATTTCGCGCAGCGCGGGCGCGGGCGCGTTGTTCGTCCATCGCTTTGTTAAAACCGTCTTCGTCCATTTCTAATTCACGTTCGCGGCAAATATCGGCGGTTAAATCGTATGGGAAACCGTAAGTATCATATAATTTAAAGATAATTTCGCCGTTCAAACGTTTCAGGCTGCCTGAAAGTGCATTTTCCAACAATACCATACCTGTTTCCAAAGTTTGTGCAAAACGCGTTTCTTCCGCTTTCAACGCCTCTTCAATTTGCGTTTGTTTTTCGCGCAATTCGGGGTAAGCATCGCCCATTTCTTTGACTAAATCAGCGACTAATTTATGGAAAAACGCTTGTTTTTGTCCCAATTTGTAGCCATGACGCACCGCGCGGCGAATAATGCGGCGCAACACATAACCACGCCCTTCATTTGACGGTAACACGCCATCCGCAATCAAAAATGAGCAAGAACGAATATGGTCAGCAATGACTTTTAAACTTGGCACGTCCATGCTGAACTCAACGCCTGTTTCACGCGCCACGGCTTTGAGTAAATTTTGAAATAAATCAATTTCATAATTACTATGAACGCCTTGCATTACCGCCGCCATGCGCTCCAAGCCCATGCCCGTATCCACAGACGGCTTCGGCAGCGGATTCATATTGCCTTGTTCATCGCGGTTGAATTGCATAAATACGTTGTTCCAAATCTCAATCCAACGGTCGCCATCTTCTTCGGGTGAACCTGGAATGCCACCCCAAATGTGTTCGCCGTGGTCGTAGAAAATCTCCGTGCAAGGTCCGCAAGGTCCTGTGTCGCCCATTTGCCAGAAGTTGTCAGATGCGTATTTCGCGCCTTTATTGTCGCCAATACGGACGATTTTGTTTTCAGGCAGCCCGATTTCTTTGTGCCAAATGTTGTAGGCTTCATCGTCTTCCGCGTACACGGTTACGAGTAATTTTTCTTTGGGCAGATTCAACCATTCTGGTGAAGTCAGAAACTCCCAAGCATAATGAATGGCTTGTTGTTTGAAGTAATCGCCAAACGAAAAATTGCCCAACATCTCAAAAAAGGTGTGATGACGCGCGGTATAACCCACATTTTCCAAATCGTTGTGTTTACCACCTGCGCGTACGCATTTTTGTGCGGTGGTGGCGCGCGTATAGGAGCGTTTATCAAAGCCCAAAAACACGTCTTTAAATTGGTTCATGCCTGCATTGGTAAAAAGCAAAGTGGGGTCGTTGTGTGGCACAAGGCTGGAGGAACGGACAATTTGATGTCCTTTAGATTCAAAAAATTGCAAATATTTTTGGCGTAGTTCTGCTGTTTTCATAATGTTTCTTTAAATAAAATAGTGATGCGAAAATAAATCTTTTGGATTTTAACATTATTTCAGGCTGCCTGAAACGCGCTACAATCTTGTTTTTTTAGGAATGCGAAATCATGCAACACATCACAATCAACGGGCGAGAAATTGGTTCAAATTGTCCACCTTATATTATTGCCGAAATGTCTGCCAATCATAATGGCAAAATTGAAAATGCTTTTGAAATTATTAAATTAGCCAAACAATGTGGCGCAGATGCCGTCAAAATTCAAACCTATACGGCTGATACCATTACGCTTAACAGTCGTGCGCCTGAATTTATGATAAACGGTGGTTTGTGGCATGGTCAGTCTTTGCATGAGTTGTATCAAAAAGCTTATACACCTTGGGAATGGCACGCGCCGATGTTTGAATTTGCCAAAGAGCAGGGTATAACCATTTTTAGTTCACCATTTGATTTTAGTGCGGTGGATTTGTTGGAAAAACTCAATGCACCTGCGTATAAAATTGCTTCATTTGAAGCCGTTGATTTGCCGTTGATTCGCTATGTTGCACAAACGGGTAAGCCGATGATTCTCTCCACAGGTATGGCAAATGAAGAGGAAATTTTTGAAGCAATTGATACCGCTCAATCCAACGGTTGTCGTGAATTGGTCGTGTTGCATTGTGTCAGTGGTTATCCTGCGCCTGCCGATGATTACAATTTGCACACGCTGCCTGATATGGCACAACGTTTTGGTACATTGGTGGGTTTGTCTGACCACACTTTAGACAACACCACTGCTATTGTGAGTGTGGCATTGGGTGCTTGTGTCATTGAAAAACATTTTACGCTGGATCGTAATGGTGGCGGTGCGGACGATAGTTTTTCATTAGAACCTGCTGATTTGCGTGCTTTGTGTCGTGATAGTCGTACCGCATGGCAGTCGCTGGGTAAAGCCAGTTATCTGTTAAAAGATAGTGAAAAAGGCAATGTGAAGTTTCGCCGTTCTTTGTATTTTGTCAAAGATTTAAAACAAGGTGATGTGATTGATGAAACGTGTATTCGAAGCGTTCGTCCTGGATTTGGTTTGCCGCCCAAATATTTTGATGCATTGATGGGTAAGACTTTGGCGCGTGATGTGGCAAAAAATACCGCAACGCATTGGGAAGACATAACAGAAGGAAAAATATCTTGAACCATACTCAAAGACGCTGGATCGCAATATGCCTTATTCCCATCATTTTAATTGGTTATTTTACGTTAAACCCCGCGGACAATCCTACTGATCACATGATGAATACCATTATCATGGCATGTGCCGCAACGTTTTTAACTAAGTATGTACTATTTGCAATAATATGGACACACTTAAAACACGAGGCACAAGAAAAACGCCATGCTTGGGCGCAACTTGTGCCATTAGGTGCATTCATTATGTATATTATTTGGTATGCCTTATCTGACTGATTAAATGCATAAACTATCCTCCCAACCATGAATTAGGATTAATCAGACCTTTACGATAACGTAGTTCCATATACAAACCCTCTTCACCTGAAGGCAAGCCACCGCTGGTGCCTATATTTTGTCGTGCTTTAACCTGACTACCCTGATGTACGCTAATATTACTTAAACCTGTATAAGTCGAGGTATAACCCTCGCCATGGTCAATAATAATGGTTTTTCCATAACCTCCCACGACACCTACATAAGAAACCTTACCTGCCGCAATGCTTTGCACAGCAGTAGGTGCGCCAGCAAAAAATAGGCCATTCCACACATCACCACTTTCACCACGTGGCGCACCAAATCGCCCCGTAATCGGATGACGCGATGGCTTATTTAAACGCCCTTGTAAATTAGCAAATTTAACCTGTTCAACGTCGGATTTTACTTCTTCTTTCAAATCCGATGAATCTTGTGGCTTAGCGTTTAATTCGTCACCTGTTAAATTATGGTTAGAGGGCTGGGTCAAATCTATAATATGTTGCGGTGTGGTTTCAATTTTTACTTCTGCCCTATTTTGCTCACTTAATTCATTTAAAAGCTGGTTCATACGTTTTTCATCTTCACGTAATTGTGCCAATTTTCTTTGCTTACTGGCAATTTCGTTACGCAGCTGTTGGCTTTTTTCTTGTGCCTGACTACTTTCCTGCCCCAATTGACGAATTTTAGCCTGCTGTTGTTCAGACAAACGCGTAAGCTCTGCAACTTGCTCATTGACTTTGGCTTCTTGCAAAGCCAATTGTTTTTCTTGTTGCGCTAATTGTTGTATGACACGATCATTGGCTGCATTGATGTGTTTGGTATACATCAAAAAACGACTTTTTTGATTCATATCTGCTTTTCGTAAAAACAAAACCAATGCAGGAACCTGCTTATTTTTATAATTACTACTGATTAAACGAGCAATTTGTGCCTTATTATTAC
>CAKARD010000093.1 GCA_916720425.1 uncultured Kingella sp.
TATTCATGTCCAATCACACTTTCCACATCGGCAAAATCACTATCAGTAGCAGTATGACTATTGGCTAAAACGTATTTAGTATTAAAAATATTCAAGCCCTTATTTTCCATTGCACCCATATTAAAATCGCCAACTGCCACAACCATATAGGTATCCAAATCATAGCTCAAACCAAAACGCTTCTCATCCCATTGCATGGCATTTTTGAGCGATTGCAAAGCAAACAAAACTTGTTCTGCATCTTCTTTACGTGTATAAAATACCAAATTTACCAAACGATTATCTTGTGTGATAAAAGTATCGCGCGTGGCATATAAATCTCCCGCTACCAAAGCAAATAAATAGCTGGGTTTGGGAAAGGGGTCATACCAAATAGTTTTATGTTGATTATTGGGTAAATCTTCGCTATGAATTAAATTACCATTAGATAACAATACAGGATAACATGTTTTATCTGCAACTATTTCTGTCGTAAAAACGCTCATGACATCAGGGCGATCTGGGTGATAGGTGATACGGCGAAATCCTTCGGGTTCACATTGGGTGTATAGATTAGCTGAACTGGCATACAAACCATTACAAGACAAATTGTCTTGAGGCACCACACGAGTGGCAATACCTAATGTAAATGGTGTATCAGGTATATTAAATATGGTTAAGACATCATCAGCTAATTGATAGTCATGTATCACTTCATCATTCAGTGTTATACTGAGTAATGTTGCATCGCCATATAAAACCAAAGGTGCATGAGATTGTTGTGGTTCTATATATAAAGTTGCCATAATATCCGTATATTTTTCACCTATTTCAAAGCGTAAATATATTTTTGGAACACAATAAGGGGGAGGCGTATAATCTTTTAAATAATGAACGGTTTGATTCTTCATGTTTTCTTTATATTAAAAATAATAAAATCAATATATTATAATTTATTTCCACTGTGCATCAAAACTACACATTTTAAGCACAAACTCAATATTTTTACTGGCTACTTTGCCACGCATATTTTCTTGATTAAATTCTAAAAAACGAATATTAGTAAAATATTTATTGGCTGAAACTTCGGGAATCACTCCTTGTGACACAGGTAAATCTATCATTAACAAATGGATATTCTGCGCCAAACTGTTGTGTTGAAAATTACCTGCCTCTGCCACACAACCCATTTCACGCTGATTACTACGCAAAATATCTAATAATAGGCTAGTAGCATGATAAGTAGGCATCATACTCATGCTCCACTGTTGCAAATCCATGCGACGTTTTTCAGCAGGCTGTTTTTGCCAAAAATAATAGCTGGGTAACTCTACAGGCGTTGTCCCTCCAGCCACCACAATACGTTGTTTTAATGACATAAGCCATTCATTTTCACGGATATGTTGTCCAAATTTCTGTTGAACTTCTTGCAAATTATGTGTGGTTTGATTAATTTTTGCCAATAGTTCTGAATTGCCTTGATGTTTACCTTCTTGGCGTTGTCGTTCCAGTTCTTGCAAAATATCTAATTTTAACTCGGCACGTGATGAGCAATCCATAATCTCAAATAATGTACCCAAAGCGACATGGTGCGACCATTTATCATCAGCATTAAGTGTGTGATTAAAACGATTAAATAAATGCTCTATACGAATTAAACTGCGAACACGTTCGGATAATGGATGATCAAAACGAAGCATACAATCTTTCTAAAATTAAGTGAGATTTCGATTTTATCGGACAATTTGACAATAATATTGATGTAACATTTGTACTTGGTCAGATAAATCTTGCATATTACCATCATTTTTAATGATGTCATTTGCCAAAGCGAGACGTTGTTCATCGCTGGCTTGAGTCTCTATAATGGCGCGAATAGCCATTTCTGTCAAACCACTGCGCTGTTTTATGCGTTCTATCCGTGTGTTTTCACGACAAATAACAACTAATATACGCTGCACAAGTTTTTGAAAAATAGGATTTTCTATTAAAGTAGGAATTTCTATAATACCATAAGGTGCAGATTGGTTTTGTGCTTGTTGCTGCTGAATTTCTTGCAAAATCAATGGATGCAAAATGGATTCTAATTGTAATCGTAAATCTGGCTGTGAAAAAATTAATTGGCGCATATAATCACGATCCATCTTGCCTGTGCCATCTAGAGCTTGCGTACCAAAAATTGCTTGTATTTGTTGTAAAGCCAAACTATTAGGCGTATTCGTTAACTGCCTTGCAATCGCATCGGCATCAATAATTGGCACATCCAGATTAGCAAAACAGGCAGCGACCTGAGATTTTCCGCTGCCTATTGCTCCCGTTAATCCTATCCAAAAAACGGTCATATTAAAATCCTGATTTATTTAACCACCAGTATACCATTTTTATTACTGTATCATGACATAAAAATGTTAACCAGCCCCCCACAGCCAAACAAGGTCCAAATGCCATCTGTTGTTCTTTTGCCACACGCATAATTAGTGCGGCAACAATTCCTACTAAAGAAGCGAATAATACTACAATAGGTAAAACAGAGGCCCCCAACCAAGCTCCAATGGCAGAAAGCAATTTAAAATCACCATACCCCATGCCCTCTTTGCCCGTAAGCAATTTATACGACCAATACAATGACCATAAACATAAATAGCCGATTACCGCGCCCCATAATGCATGTGGCAATGATACAAAACCTGTGTACCAGTTAAATAATAAGCCAAACCAAATCAAAGGCAAGGTTAATTCATCAGGCAATATTTGGGTATCTGCATCAATAAAAATTAATGTGACAATAATTGCAGTAAATAAACATGCTCCAATACTGATAATTGTGCCACCATATTGCCAAGCCATTAAACCAAACATCATGGCCGTAAGCAGTTCTACCAAAGGATAACGCATACTAATAGGAGTTTTACAACTATAGCATTTGCCTCGTAGTACTAACCAGCTTATCACGGGGATATTTTGCCATGCCTTCACTTGCGCACCACAGTTACCACAACGTGATGCGGGTTTCATTAAATTAAAAACAGGTAGCGTTTCTTGTGGCAAGTTTAGCAGTTCTCTTGCCTCTGCTGCCCATTGTCGCTCTAAAATAATCGGTAGGCGATATATCACAACATTTAAAAAACTACCAATTAATAAGCCTAGCAAAATGGCAAAGAATAAATGAAATTCTTGTAGTAATAACATGTTAACCCACTACATTACCAATGTTGAACAATGGCAAGTACATTGCAACTAAGATAACACCTACAATACCACCTAGCACCACCATGATAATCGGTTCCATCAATGACGATAACATATTTACTGCATTATCCACTTCTTCTTCATAAAATTCTGCTACTTTATTGAGCATATCATCTAACGCACCTGATTCTTCACCAATGGATGCCATTTGTAATACCATATTAGGAAACAGTGCTTCTTCTGCTTGCATACTGGAAGTAACAGAAATACCTTGGTTTACTTTTGAACGAATGCGTTTGGTGGCTTCTTCATAAATAATGTTACCCGAAGCCCCTGCCACAGAATCCAATACTTCTACTAAAGGCACACCTGCAGCAAATAACGTTGCTGTAGTACGAGACCAACGCGCAATCGTGGCTTTTTCTACAATTTCACCAAAAATAGGAAGTTTTAGTAACATTGCATCTACCGCTCTTTGAAATTCGGGTGAACGTTTATAAAAAGAAATTAAACCCACAACCGAACCAATTAAACCAATAATAATCTTCCAACCTTGCGCCACAAAAAGATCGGAAATATTCATCATAAATTGTGTTAATCCTGGCAACTCAGCACCCATGCTCTCATACACCTTTTTAAATTCAGGTAATACGAACATCATCATAATAATAACCAATACAATGGCCACAACTAATACTGATATAGGATAAGTCAAAGCACTTTTTACTTTTTTCTTAATCGCTTGGGTTTTTTCCTTATAAGTGGCTAATTTATCTAATAGGCTTTCTAATACACCACCTGCCTCACCCGCACCAACCAAGTTGCAATAGAATTTATCAAAATATTTTGGATGTCGTGCAAAAGAATCAGACAAAGACTCACCTTGTTCTACACTATTTTTGATATCCAACAAAAGCTTAGTCATGGCGGCATTAGCGTTACCTTTTGCAACAATATCAAATGCTTGCATCATCGGCAAACCTGCTTTCATCATAGTAGAAAGCTGGCGTGTAAATACCGTAATATCAGCTTGCGTAATTTTTTTCTCACGCGCTTTTTTCATTTTGGTGATTTGTAACACCTTAATTTGACGGCGCATTAATTTTTGGCGTGCTTCCTCTTCATTTTTTGCTACGACTTCACCGCGCACAACTGATTCTGTGGAAAGATTACGCCCCTCAAACTGATAGCGATTACCTTTTTCTACTTTCTTTTCAGGTTTTGTGGTTTTTTTAGCGACCACTTTTTTAGTTGGCTGTTTTGCTGCCATAATCATCATCCCTTACAATGGCTAAATCTATTATTCATTAGTGGTGGCTACCACTTCTTCCAAAGAAGTAATGCCTTGCATTACTTTTAACAATCCTGAACGGCGCAAATCTACCAAGCCTTCTTCATAAGCAATATTGGCAATATCTACTTCTGTACCACCTTTCATGATGACTGCTTTCATTTTTTCGGTCATGGGCATCACTTCATACAAGCCAGCACGTCCTTTATATCCTTTACCTTTACAAGCATCACAACCCACTGGACGATACATCACCCAATCTTTTGCCAAATCTTCATCGGTAAAGCCCGCGCGTTTGAGTGCTTCGACTGGTGGACGCTCTGTGGGCTGTTTACATACAGAACATAAACGGCGTGCCAAACGTTGTGCCATAATCAAATTGACTGAACTGGCAATATTAAATGGTGCTACCCCCATATTTAACATACGAGACAATGTTGCAGGTGCATTATTGGTGTGCAAAGTTGAAAATACCATGTGACCTGTTTGTGCGGCTTTAATCGCAATATCGGCTGTACCCAAATCACGAATCTCACCAATCATGATGATATCTGGGTCTTGGCGCAAGAACGCTTTTAAGGCAGCCTCAAACGTTAAGCCTTGTTTATCATTCACGTTCACTTGGTTAATGCCAGGTAAGTTAATCTCCGCAGGGTCTTCTGCAGTAGAAATATTCACATCATCAGTATTTAAAATATTCAAGCACGTATAAAGCGATACCGTTTTACCCGAACCCGTTGGGCCCGTTACCAACACCATGCCATAAGGACGATGAATCGCCTCCATGATTAATTCTTTTTGGAAATCTTCAAAA